>NZ_JBHWYR010000073.1:0-21978 GCF_042728695.1 Bacillus sp. NPDC060175 | reverse complement strand
CCTATAAGAGTGTCTTTTCCAATAGTTTTTTAGCAGAAGCAGCTAGCTCCAACTATGATTAATAAAATAAATAATACAACTAATAAAGCAAAGCCGCCGCCACAACTACTACAACTACCACCAAAGCCCATTTTAATCTCTCCTTTGAGTAGGAGGGGAAAATTAAGGTCACTCATGTATTTTAATGGATTCACTTTACTTTATGTTTTTACTCATTAATTGAGCAGGTCCTAAAAAAAAAGACGCCATAAGGCGTCCCCCACAATTGGGTAGATAAGGTTTAGTTTTCCAATCTAAAGAAATTATGTATCACACCTTGAGAGTATATCATAATATCTAATCGATTTAATATGCAATATTACATATCCTTTTCCAAGCTTCTAATTTTTATAAAAAAAAGACACCCTAAGGTGCCTTCCTCCGAGTTTAAATGAAGTAGTATTGATGTTAACTCGACTTCAAATAATTTACTTTCAAGTTCACTAAGTGCAATCATTGATACAGGGTATGGAGATGTATTAGACAAAACTTGTGATGAAATAGGTTCTCCTGATGATGAGAAAAATGTAACAAACACTTGTGAAAGTGGAGGGACCATAATGATAATACGGTCAGTTTTTTGTAACGTATTAACCAACTCCAAAATTATATAGTTTTATAAGAATTCAAAACTATATTCGATAAATATACAGATATTTTTATTAATGCTTTTCCATTAGTGAATTGAGAAAATTAATAAACTCTATATTTCATTGTAAACAATCTAAGAGCACGCATATATGCGTGCTCTTAGAATAGAAAGATAGTTTTCTATGAGTCGGGACCCCATACAATAGCATATGCTTGTCCAATTTATATGTGAGAAGCTTTTTAATAAAACCGCTATTTGGTAAGTACATGTTAAAAAAGAGCGCCTTGCAAAGGCACTCTTTACAAAGTGTTTTGTCTACTTTTGTGATTTTTGAAAAGCGATGAAAGCTGTTATCCCACTTATGAAACTAGGCGGTAGGCTCCAAAAAAAGAAATCCCATCGAGCAGTTACAAGAGTGACAGTTAAGAAAAATAGGGGGACTAAAATAATAATCATTAAAGATATTCTTTGATATAGATTCATATAAACACGCCCCTTTATAGATATGTAGTAGTGTATTTATATTTACAATTCAGTAGCTTTGAAAGTTCATTATTTATAACAAAAATTTCATTTTGTATTAGTTTAAAACCTAAAAAAGAGCACTTTATTAAGTGCTCTCGTGACGAGATCTATTTTGTAAAGACTACTTTATTTTATAAAGAAAGGAACACAAAATATTATATCTAGTCCAGGTGATTGTGTGCATTATTATAAACAAAGAGCAGCTAGCAAAAGCTAACTGCACCCTACAAGGAGATACAGAGAAAACTACTTTAAATGAGATTTGGCATACAGCCTATTAACAGTATTGACGGAATATTGAGTTTCATTCAAGGGGGATTATATTTTACAAATTAGATTATGATAGTCGATATTCTCCATATTGACCAGAAAAGAACCAAAAATTCTATTGAAATTCCAAGTGTTCTTTTCCTAGTTTTTTGAAATTCTTTTATTAAATAGCCAACAGCACTAATTGCTATAAGAATGAAAAGAATAAGTTCTAGTGTAACTGGCATTTGATCTACTCCTAATCCTTTGATTTATTATATAACGATTATAAGATATTTTTTGTGGTTAGTGGTGAAAAATTAAACAAAACCATCTCTTTACGAAAAAAGGTCCTGTTGTCTCCAACAGAACCTCTCCTAAAATGGCAAAGAGTAACTCTTATCTTACTCTTCTGCTATATAATACATAAAACACGTATAGATGTGTAGAACAAAATATTCCAATATAATTATTTAAATAAAGTGTTTAAAAGTATTTTATCAGAGCTTAGTATAAGGAATTAAATTACAAATGCTGATTTATCAATGGATATTAATGATGCGCTAGTAAACGATAGTTAATAAATGAATATTACAATAACAAAATAAGGAATATTGCATATTCAATTGAAATAGAAAATTACAAGTGGAAAGTGAGGAATAACAATAGGACTAGGAAATCGTGTTATGGCATTTGAAATGCTTATTAATCTAGCAAATGGAAATGTATCAAAGAAGGGGAGTGGCGCTTATAAACAAGCGTCCAACTCCTATAAAGGTGTAAAAAGTAAGCTACACAATAAAGTTTCATTGTAAATACTAAGTGGAGTAGAAGTTTAGGCTGATAAATAAGGGAGTCGAAATTTCTTGCATAAAGCTGTATAATGCTTGTAACGAAAGGGAAATACAGGAAAGGATTTGTAATGAGTTACTATGGAAAAAGATAAACAACAATTAAGCGTTGAAGTTGCAAGATTATATTATCAATCAGATTATAGTCAGCAAGAAATTGCTAACAAATTAAATATTTCAAGACCGACGATCTCTAGATTATTAAAATACGCGAAAGAAAAAGGATTTGTTCAAATTAGTATAGCTGATCCATTTGCTGACTTAGATAACGTTGGGAATTTACTTAAAGAAAAGTACAACCTGTTAGAAGCACATGTCGTATTTTCTCCAGTACCAGAATATGCAACGATTACGGAGTATATTAGTAAATATGCTGCTGAGTATATGGAAAAGACAGTGAAAACTGGTGATATCGTTGGTGTAAGCTGGGGAATGACGATGTATGAAATCGCTAGAAAAATCGTGCCACAACATGTAAAAGGCGTAGAGGTTGTCCAATTAAAAGGTGGCATTAGTCACTCCAGTGTAAATACATATGCGAATGAGACGATTGCTTTATTTGCAGATGCTTTTCAAACGACGCCAAGAAATCTACCCCTTCCAGTTATATTTGATAATGCGGTGACAAAAGAGTTAGTAGAGCAGGATCGACATATTCATCACATTATTGAAATGGGGAAACAAGCAAATATTGCAATTTTCACTGTTGGTACAGTGCGTGATGAAGCGTTATTATTCCGATTAGGATATTTAGATAAGGATGAAACGAATATCCTGAAAAAACAAGCTGTCGGTGACATTTGTTCACGTTTCTTTGATGGAGACGGAAATATTAGTAGCGAAGAAATTAATAAGCGTACAATTGGAATTGAGTTAGAGGAACTTAAATTAAAGAAACGCTCTATTTTAGTTGCAGGTGGTAATAGAAAAATAAAAGCAATTGATGGTGCGTTACGTGGTGGGTATGCAAATGTATTAATTATCGATCAGCATACAGCAAAAGAATTGTTACATTATCAAAAAGGTTAGAAATAAAAGGCTTTCTCAAACTATTAATTTTGAGAAAGCCTTTTATTTTTAGTATGAATAAATCAATGTGTAGTACCTTGTAAAGTATTTGTAAGGAACGCTCTTTGATTGATCTCCTTTTTCAAAAATTAATGAGTTAGCCATAATATCTCTATCTACAAAAGTCCATCCATCTTGCTCCAGCATATTGATAAAAGGTTCCATTTTTCCGCGCTTTACTAAGTAGGGGTATTGATTATCTATCGGTTCTACTTCCACCATTTCTTTATTTTGAATAACCATCTTAGACATAGCTAAAGCAAATGGAATGGGGTTTCCTTCTTGGAAAATAACATCCCTTTTATAAAAAATAAATATGGATAGTGAGGTGCATACTAGCAATGTGAATATAAAGAATTTTGACTTAAACAAGTGGTTCACATCCTTTATTTACAAGCTTATACTACTTTCAATGTATTACAAGAAATTCCCTTCTAAAAAAGAATGAACAAAATTTCAAAAGTGTATTTACATTTGTTCAACTAAGAGTTAGAATGAAGTTGTTAAAAGATATGAGGAGTGATGATAATGAATATTGCAAAGTTAATTGACCATACAATTTTAAAACCAAATTCTACTAAAGAAGATGTTATGAAAGTAATCGAAGAGGCAAAGCAATACAAATTTGCTTCAGTTTGTATTAATCCTACATGGGTAAAGCTAGCTGCTGAAGAATTAGCTGGACATGATGTAGACGTTTGTACTGTAATCGGTTTCCCATTAGGAGCAAGCACTACTGAAACAAAAGCATTCGAAACAAAAGATGCTATCGCAAAAGGTGCAACTGAAGTTGATATGGTAATCAACGTAGGTGCTTTAAAAGATGGCGACAATGAGTTCGTTGAAAAAGATATTTATGAAGTAGTACAAGCAGCAAAAGGAAAAGCTCTTGTAAAAGTAATCATTGAAACTTGCCTTCTAACAGACGAAGAAAAAGTTCGTGCTTGTGAATTATCAGTAAAAGCTGGCGCTGATTTCGTAAAAACTTCAACTGGATTCTCAACTGGCGGAGCAACTGCAGAAGATATCGCATTAATGCGTAAAACAGTTGGACCAAACGTTGGCGTGAAAGCATCTGGTGGCGTTCGTACACGTGAAGATGCAGACAAAATGGTAGAGGCTGGAGCTTCTCGCGTTGGAGCAAGTGCTAGTGTTGCAATCGTATTAAATGATGCAAAAGGTGCTACAGATAACTACTAATCAATAAAGAGTGAAGAGCAATAGATACACGTTTAAAGTAAAGTGTATCTATTGCTTTAACAATTGAAAAGAATGTAAGCGGATACGAATGGGAGGAGACGGCTTATGAAATACTTAATCGGTGTTTTAGGCCTCGTATTGATTTTAGGTATCGCTTGGCTTGCTAGTAATGATAGAAAGAAAGTCAAATATCGCCCAATCATAACGATGGTTATATTACAATTCATTTTGGGGTTTTTATTATTAAATACAAGCGTAGGGAATATATTAATTAGCGGAATAGCAGATGGTTTTGGAGAATTATTAAAATATGCCGCTGATGGTGTGAATTTCGTATTTGGTGGATTAGTAAATCAAAAAGAGTTTTCGTTCTTTTTAAGTGTATTGATGCCAATCGTATTTATATCAGCTTTAATAGGTATTTTGCAACACATTAAAGTATTACCTATTATTGTGAAATCTATCGGTCTAGTATTAAGTAAAGTAAATGGAATGGGGAAATTAGAATCATATAACGCTGTTGCTTCTGCGATTTTAGGGCAATCTGAGGTGTTTATTTCAGTTAAGAAACAACTAGGATTATTGCCAGAAAAGAGAATGTATACATTATGTGCATCTGCAATGTCTACCGTTTCTATGTCTATCGTTGGATCGTACATGGTGTTATTAAAACCACAATATGTTGTAACCGCTTTAGTACTTAACTTATTTGGTGGTTTTATTATCGCTTCTATTATTAATCCGTATGAGGTTACTGAAGAAGAAGATATGTTAGAAGTACAAGAAGAAGAGAAAAAGACCTTTTTTGAAGTATTAGGGGAATATATTATAGATGGATTTAAAGTTGCAATTACAGTAGCAGCTATGTTAATCGGTTTCGTTGCCCTTATCGCTTTTATTAATGCAGTATTTAAAGGTGTAATTGGTATCTCATTCCAAGAAATTCTTGGCTATGTATTTGCACCATTTGCATTTATCATGGGTGTTCCTTGGCATGAAGCAGTTAATGCCGGTAATATTATGGCGACAAAACTTGTATCAAATGAATTTGTAGCGATGACAGATTTAGCGCAAGGAAACTTTAATTTCTCAGATAGAACGACAGCGATTATATCTGTATTCTTAGTATCATTTGCAAACTTCTCTTCAATTGGAATTATTGCAGGAGCGGTGAAAAGCTTAAATGAAAAACAAGGAAATGTAGTCGCAAGATTCGGCTTGAAATTACTTTTCGGTGCAACGTTAGTAAGTTTCTTATCAGCAACAATCGTTGGCTTATTATTTTAAAAGATTCATATAATATGAAAAGGAATGGTGATTGTAATGAGAATGGTAGATATTATTGCGAAAAAACGTGATGGAAAAGAATTAACGACTGAAGAAATCAAATTCTTTATTAATGGATATACAGATGGAAGTATTCCTGATTATCAAGCGAGTGCACTTGCAATGGCAATCTTCTTCCGAGATATGACGGATCGTGAACGTGCAGATTTAACAATGGCAATGGTTGAGTCTGGAGAAACAATCGACTTATCAGCAATTGAAGGCATTAAAGTAGATAAGCATTCAACTGGCGGTGTTGGTGATACAACAACATTAGTATTAGGACCATTAGTTGCTGCTTTAGATGTACCAGTAGCAAAAATGTCTGGTCGTGGTTTAGGACATACGGGCGGAACAATTGACAAATTAGAAGCAGTGGAAGGGTTCCACGTTGAGATTACGAAAGAGCAATTCATTGATATTGTAAACCGTGATAAAGTGGCTGTTATCGGACAAACAGGAAACTTAACACCTGCTGATAAAAAAATCTATGCACTTCGTGATGTAACAGGAACAGTAAACTCGATTCCTCTAATCGCAAGTTCAATTATGAGTAAAAAAATTGCAGCTGGTGCTGATGCGATCGTACTTGATGTAAAAACAGGTGCTGGTGCATTTATGAAAACAGAAGAAGATGCAAAAGAATTAGCTCATGCAATGGTACGTATCGGAAATAATGTTGGACGTCAAACGATGGCAGTAATTTCAGATATGTCACAACCTCTTGGTTTTGCAATTGGTAACGCTCTAGAAGTGAAGGAAGCAATTGATACTTTAAAAGGCGAAGGTCCAGAAGATTTAACAGAATTAGTACTTGTATTAGGTAGCCAAATGGTTGTACTTGCGAAAAAAGCTAATACATTAGAAGAAGCTCGTGAAATGTTAATTGAAGTTATGAAAAACGGAAAAGCAACTGAGAAATTTAAAGAGTTCTTAAGCAATCAAGGCGGAGACAGCTCGATTGTAGACAATCCAGAAAAAATGCCACAAGCGAAGTATGTAATTGATGTACCAGCTAAAACTTCAGGTGTTATTTCTAACATTGTTGCGGATGAAATTGGTATCGCTGCCATGCTACTAGGTGCAGGTCGTGCTACGAAGGAAGATGAAATTGATTTAGCTGTAGGTTTAATGTTACGTAAAAAGGTTGGCGATGCAGTAAAAGAAGGCGAGCCGTTCGTAACGATTTATGCAAATCGTGAAAATGTAGAAGATGTAAAAGCAAAAATTTATGAAAACATTTCTATCTCTGAAACAGCAGTGGCTCCTAAATTAGTTCATACAGTTATTACTGATTAATCATAATTACATTTACTTTGAGGAGGAAATAATATGGATAAGAAAAAATATATTGAAGAAGCAAATAAGATGTTATCAAAAGCATATATTCCGTATTCAAAATTTCCTGTTGGCGCAGCGTTAGTTACGAAAGAAGGTAAAATCTATACGGGTTGTAATATAGAAAATGCTTCTTACGGCTTATGTAACTGTGCCGAAAGAACGGCGATCTTTAAAGCAGTATCAGAAGGTGAGCGCGACTTTAGTTATTTAGTCATTACAGGCGAAACGGACGGACCGATTTCACCATGTGGTGCTTGTAGACAAGTTATTGCTGAATTCTGTGATCCGAAAATGCTTGTTTTACTAACGAATGTAAAAGGCGATGAAAAAGAAGTGACGGTTGAACAATTGTTGCCGGGTGCTTTCTCAATTGAAGATTTAAAATAAGTTAGAAGGCCATTCCACAATTAATAGTTGTGGAATGGCCTTTTTATTTTCAAGAAATAAAAAACCAAAATAACAATGTAATACTCTGTTCATATTCCGTTCATAAACTTTGCGTAAAATGATTGCAGTGAATATGGAAAGTGACGATATTAATTGTCGTTCTACAGCAGGAGGAATATAATGAAGAAATTATATAATGCAGCATTCATTTACTTAATTATTGGTTTATTATCAGGTGTATTTGCTAGAGAGTATACAAAAGCGCAAGGAATTAAAGGATCCACTATGTTGCAATTAGTGCATACACACGTATTAGTGCTCGGCTTCGTATTCTTTTTGGTCGCTTTGGCTCTATTTAAAGTATTTAATGTCCGTGAAACAAAAAGTTTTCGTGTATGGTTTGTTGTGTATAACATAGGATTAATTTTTACAATCGCTACAATGGTATTTAGAGGTATTTTACAAGTAAACGGAACAGACTTTAACGGTTTAAGCCATATGGCTGGATTAGCTCATGTCATTATAAGTGTCGGGCTTGTTTGGTTTATGATTTTGCTCAAAAAGTCTTTTAAATAGATAGGGGTGGAGAGTATGAGTTTAGCACTTTTATCAAGTATCGTAGCAGTTTGTATGGCTGTTGGTGTAATGTTTCTTCGAGTTAAGTCAGCGAAAAAACCGGTAACGAAAAAGAAAATTATATTACCGCCAATCTTTATGAGTACTGGCGCATCGATGTACTTCTTACCAGAGTTTCGGTTAACATCGTTAGAAATAGTAGAGGCAATTAGTATAGGACTTATTTTCTCTATATTTCTTATTAAAACATCTAAGTTCGAAATAAAAGGTGAAGACATATATATGAAACCGTCAAAAGCGTTCATATTTATTTTAGTTGGATTATTAGCTGTACGAGTAGGACTTAAATCATATTTAAGTCAATCGATTGATTTAGCACAATTAAGCGGGATGTTTTTCTTACTTGCCTTTGCGATGATCGTATCGTGGAGAATTGCTATGTATCGCTCGTATACTAAATTAGAAAAGACAATAAAAAGAGCTGGAATTTCTATATAGGAATTTCAGCTCTTTTTATGTTTTATTGAATGTATTCTTTAGCACGGAGCTCATTCGCTAAATTTCAAACGGTCTTGGGCATGCTGTAAAGCAAGTGGAGTAATATTTTCTCCGTTAGAATCTACAATTGTTGTATTTAGTAAAATGGAATCTAAACTTCCGCGGAATTCTTTCGTATAGCTTTTTCTTAGCATTTGTTGCTCTTGTTTTTCTGCACTATTTAATCCTAAAGTTTTTTCTTTTTTTGCTAATTCATTAATACGGAATAAAATGTTTTTCATTTCTTTCACCTCTAAGATTTTTATTTTAAATTAGTAACTTACTAATTTATAGTTATTGTAACCTATCTTTTATAAGGTGTCAATGCCTGTAAAAAATCAACTCTTTATACTGTATATAAAATAGTATGGAGAAACTAAGTAGATAAGTAATACTTGAAATATGAAAATTATTTGTATACAATACCTAAGTAGGGTATACAAAGGTTCTTTGTATTGACCGCATTTATACAAGCATAATGAAAAGAGATAATAAAAAGGAGTATGTAATAATGGATTCAGTAATTTCAAGGAAAGAGACAATTATTTCATATAGCATTGCAATTCTATTTATTTTAGCAATGGTCGCAGCTGGTGTACTATTAGATGATCCAGAAGTAATTTTGCCGGAAATAGCTGCGATGGCAATAGCTTTATGGGCATATCGTGAGCCGGGATGGCTAAGACAACCAGAAAAAATCTTTATTGCGCCGTCAATAACAGCTGTTATTGGTTTTGCAGTGAATCAAATGGATATAGCGTATATAGGAAAAGTTAGCTTAACACTTATATTCATGATGCTGTTTTTACGTGTTATACAATCAAATTTAGCACCGTCTATTGCAACTGGTTTATTACCATTAGTAACAAATGCGACTGAATGGTCATTTGTTATTTCTGTCTGCATTTTGACATTTATATTGATGCTAGGTGTTCTTATATTTAAACTGAATAATGGTATTGAGAGAAAAGTGAAAATACAATATAAATATATGTTTGTATTTTTAATACTAAATTTTGTATGGATAAGTATATGTTGGATCACTGGTTATGAACAATTAGCGGTTATTCCGCCAATATTAGTTGTTGTATATGAATCGCTTCAAAAACCGATGTACAATGAAAAAATGGCATTTAAACAAATAGTAGTATTAACTATATCGGCGACTGTTGGAACTTTATTGTACTTTGCAATCGATTCATGGATTGTAGTTACTTTATTAAATATGATATTGATGTTTATTTTGTTGAAAATCGTTGGAGTACGTATTCCAGCAGCGTATGCATTTCCCTTACTTCCACTCGTATTTCCTGATGAAATGATAAAAATGTTACCAGTAAGTTCATTCATTGCAGGGGTATTCTTATTTGGGGCAGTATTACTGTATAAAAAGTGGGAGATGAAGCAAAAGGGAATGCAAATGTAGAGAAGAAAATACAATCCTTAGTTAGCATAAAAAATAGACACCCGCGGGTGTCTATTTTCATTAAATGAAATTTAGCTTAATTCATTTAAGTAATTAACAAGTTCTGTTGTTTTAGAAAAGAATGGTGAATGATCAGCTTCCAAAGTAATTATTTTCGTGCAAGGAGTTTCTGTATTCATTCGGCGCTGAAAATCAATCGGAATCGCTCTATCTAGAGTTGTTTCAATATAAATGCGATCTATAGTTCCGAAGCTTTCTTCAGAAATTTTTAGCTCTTGCTGGAATGGTCCTAACGGTTGAGGACGCATTTGTTTGAAAGAAGCTTCTTTAATCGCTTCGTCTTCTGTAGCATTTAAAAATGTTTGTTCAATCACCCTTGGTATAAGTTCTGCAGTCAAGTCATTCTCGTTTATAGAGAATTGTGGTCCGGTTTCTCCATTTAATTTACTACCAAGACTTTCACCGTTTTGTGGTAAGAATGCGCAAAGATAAACTAATTTATCGATTTTATTTGGTATATATTCAGCTGTTTGTGTAATAACAATGCCGCCCATACTATGTCCAACGAGAATAACATTTTTATTTTGTTGATGTATAGCATCAGTTACTGCATCAACATAGGAATCTAACGTTACATTCTGAGAGGGAGTCATATCTTTCCCGCTTCCAGGTAAGTCTAGTGTAATAACAGTGTGACCTAAAGCCTCTAGCTGAGGTTTTACTAATTCCCATGCCCATTCGCCTTGCCATGCTCCATGTACTAAAACGTAAGTACTCATTTAATCAACACTCCTCTAATGTTTATATGCTTTATTTTTTGTAAAATTGATGATGTATACTTAGTGTATAGGAAGTGGTTTGATAAATATAATGAAGGTTATTTATAGATGATATAAATATCTTTTATATAAGGAGAACAGAATGAACGTTTTTGATTTTAAAGTTTTTAAAAATGTGGCTCGGTTGAACAGCATTAGTTTAGCAGCTAAGGAATTACATATGACGCAACCAGCAATAACCCATATTATAAACAAACTAGAGAAACGATATGCTTTAACTTTATTTGATCGCTCTAGGCAAGGAACGATGTTAACTGAAAATGGAAAAGAATTTTTAGTTTGTGTAGATCGACTTCTAATGGAGTATGAAAATCTTGAAGAAACAGCTTTACAATTGAAAAATAAAAGTTTGTATAAGATTGTATTAGCTACGTATCCTTCCGTTACTGTATATTGTTTGGCGGAGTGTATCCAATTAGGTAATATTGATCAAAGTCAGTACGTGCTTGCAGTTAGAGAGGGAAGCTATCAAGAAGTTTTAGATTGGCTGTCTGCTGGAAGTGCTGATTTTTCTATTTCTATAAAAGAAAATCTAATACCAGGATTTCACTATGAAGTTATTGGTGAAGATCCTTATGTTATAGTTTCTTCAAAGACTATTCCACCTAACCTTACTAGTAAAGAGTTGAAAAATTATCCTTTTATTATGCCACTTTCTGGTTGTAAAGAAGTACTTGAACCATATTTGATGAAAAATGAAATAACAGTTAATAAAGTGATGGAGTCAGAGTCAATTAGCTCGGCATTAGCACTTACTTTACAAGTTAACGGTATAACAATCGTTCCGTTATCAGGACTTCATAAACAAATCATTCATGACTTTATCGTGCAACCGATAGAAATTAAAATCTCGCGACAACTCATTATGCAGTGGTCGCCTAAGAAAGAGAAAGATCCATTGTTTCTCGCATTTGTTACGAATTTGTTAGCGCAATTACAACAAAAGAAAAATGAATAAAATGATACAAAAGGTAAGCTCATTTCACTGAAGCTTACCTTTTGTATGTATTACCAATATAGAGCGGTATCATAAAGTCCGATTAAAATGAGAAGTACACCAGCTATACGCTGAATATTTTTTCCTATTTTTCGGCTCTTTTTAAGTAGTGTCCCATTTAAGCCTAGGTAGGAGATGATGGACATTAATACAATGATAGGTAGACCAGTTCCTATAGAGAAAAAGGTAGGATAAAAATCCCTGTAATTAGATGTTAAAGAGAGTGGTATTAATGTTCCGAAAAATAGCACAAACATAGTAGGGCAGAAAGCTAACGAAAAGAAGAACCCAAGCAAAAATGAGCTGACTTCATTTTGTTTTCGTATAAATGTGATAGGGAAGATGGTAGAGAAGAAATTTCTTCCTATTATCATGCCTGATAATATTAGCCCCATTAAAATTAATAAAGGTCCGATTAGTTTGCGTAACCATGGGAAATACAAAGTTAATGTTTGCTGAATTCCTTTTCCTAAAATGAATAACAGTATATGTTTCCAGGCATGCCCCTTTTGTAAAGATTGATTTCCATAAAGTGAAACTTTAATCAGTGGGGGTTTTACTGCCCGTTAATGCGGGATAAAGTGTAATAGCGCTAATGTTTCCTGTTAATTGGCAAGGAGCAAGGGTACCTACTATGCCTAATAAAAACGCAAATAAAAGAGGAGTTGATTTCGTAGCATTCGCGACATCCATTAAAGGAGACATGAGTTGATAACTCCACTCGCTAATTGTTGAAAACACGTTATATTCACCTTTCTAATTAAATTGTAATGTGCCATTTTTAGTAATCTGTTTCCACGTTTTACCGTCATCTGTGGAGAGGAATACATTTGCTTTCATTGTAGCAAAAACTATCTCAGATGAATTTTGAGGGTTTTGTGTAATATACATAATGTTATCTTTAGCATCTAATGATGGAACTTGTATGTTTGCCTCTTCATTTGTAGCGATAGATTGCTTCGTTATCATTTGTTTGTTTTCCTTATTAATAGAGGCATAAATGACATCTTCATCGCTAAATGTAACTGCGGTCGATTCAAGAGATTTAGAGAATAATTTAAAAGTATTCCCGTAATCTGTAGATAAATAAACGCCGTCTTTAGCACTTACTGCTACAACACTAGATTGATCCGGATGCACTGAAAAGGAGTGGATAGTACTCGAAAGGCCCTTTAACTTACTATTTTTCCATTCTTGTCCACTGTTTGTGCTGACATAAAAACCTTGTTGTAATTTAGAATTAGGACGTTCGTTGTATAAATAAATCGCTTCCGTATTATATCCGACAGCAAGGTTATGAAAATCAGATTCTCCATAGAATGCTAGCTTTTCAAGGTTATTGCCGCCATCAGAACTTTTCATTAATCCTAAAGGGTTTTTTAAATTTGCACCTAGTTCCGGATGCCCACTAGCAAAAAATCCATTTTTCGTTGCTTGAAAGCCCATATAATCGTGTAGCTGTGTAGCGGTTTCAAACCATTTGCCATTTTGATAAACTTTTATACCACTATGAGTTGCGATAGAAATCCCTGGCATATTTCCTGCATAGCCAATTCCATGAATGTGCGCGATTTTTCCGGATGTAATTTCTTTATAGAAGTTTTGCGGAATCGTATTTGCTTTTTCTTTATTTTTTGGCTGAGACTGAACCGTTTCTTTTTTTACTTGTTGTGTTTCTACATTATTAGAGCATCCTGTAATTATAAATAATGAAGTAATGGCTAGTCCTACGTAATGTTTCACGTTTGTAGGCTCCTTTCCTATATGTATGAGATTTTAAGTATATGGAATAAATGTCAAGAAATTGTGGAGTGGTATGCATAATCTCAAGTGGAATAGTAATGAAGATTTTATCCCGCATATATGTGCGGTAAGAAACTCATTAATGAAAGTTTTATTTTCAAAATGAACACTATTAATTGACGAAAAATTATAACAATAATAGAATGAATTGTATTGGATAATTAGTTTGAAAAACATACATAGAACGCAAGGGGGATTATTATGAAGTCAACATTTTTTGCTCAAAATAGAGAACGATTAGTAAACACATTACCAGATGAATCGATTACTATTTTATTTGCTGGACAGTCACCTCATATGTCAGCTGATGCACATTATAAATTTGTGCCGAATCGCAATTTTTACTATTTAACGGGAATCGATGAGCCGAATATTATTTTCGTGTTGAAGAAGTTTGGGAATAGTGTGGAAGAAACTCTTTTCATTGAAAAATCAGATCCAGTACTTGAAAAGTGGGTTGGAAAAACAGTTTCTAAAGAAGAGGCAGAACAAATTTCAGGTATAAAAAAAGTTGTATATATAGAAAGTTTTGAAAAGACAATGACAAATACACTTTTCGCAGAAAATGTGAAACATGTGTATTTAGATTTAGAGCGTCGTGAGTGGAAGGGTACTGAGACGAAACCGTTAGCGTTTGCTAAACATGTAAGAGAACAATATCCACACATTACAATCGGTAATGTATACCCGGACATTTGTGAATTACGAGTGTTTAAAACAGAGGAAGAAATTGAAAAAATTAAAGAAGCAATAGTGGTTACTCAAGAGGGTATTTATAATGTGCTGAAACAAGCGAAAGCAGGCATAATGGAATATGAATTAGAAGCCCATTTTGACTTCACATTAAAATCATCAGGTATTAAATATCATGCATTCGATACAATTTTGGCGAGTGGTAAAAATGCGACTGTACTGCATTATGAAGACAATGATGCACAAATTCAAAATGGCGATTTAGTACTGCTTGATTTAGGTGCTCAAAAAGACTATTACAATGCTGATATTAGTTACACATTCCCAGCTAGCGGAACGTTTTCGAGTTGCCAAAAACAAATATATAATATCGTGTTAAAAGCATTGAAAGAAACAACTGAACTTATTAAGCCAGGATTAAAGTTTGCTGCATTAAATGAGCATACAAAAAAAGTATTAGCAGAAGAGTGTAAAGCAATTGGTTTAATTCAAGAAGACGAGGAATTATCTAAATACTATTATCATGGAGTAAGTCACTTCCTAGGTTTAGATACGCATGATGTAGGAACGTATAAAGATAGAGTATTAGAAGCAGGTATGGTCATTACGATAGAGCCTGGCCTTTACATTGAGGAAGAATCAATTGGTATTCGTATTGAAGATGATATTCTTGTAACGAAAGACGGGTATGAAAACTTGTCAAAAGATATTATTAGATCAGTTGAAGAAATCGAAGAGTTTATGAGCGAAAATAATGAACATATAAAGGGAAATCAGGCCGTAGTTAAATAATAAGAAAAAGGTAACCACTAATGTATTTGAACTTCACCTCGAATCGTGGACACTTAAAAAAGTCCATGATTCGGGATAGAGTTCTGTGCTACCTCCGAAATACTAATCTTTAATTATTAATCCTAATAGAGTTGCGAACTGAACAGCTTGATATGTTGATACTTTACATCCTCTTAAATCGTTCACTGAAACTGTAAGTGTATCAAAATTAGAAGAACTAATATCTATCCCCTTCAGTGATGTTTGATCAAAATTAGCTTCGTCAAGGCTACATAATTGGAATTCAACTTTTTTTAGTTTACAGTCAAAGAAATCTGCATTATTTAATGAAGTTTCATTAAATATAATTTTTTCTAGTTTAGAATTTCCAAATGCCGCTAAATTCAAAATTGAATTCTCAAATTTAACATTTCCTAAGCTAGATTCTGTAAAGTTAACTCCAATTAATTTACTATTTTTAAATTCAACTCTGTGAACAGAAGAATTGCTTAAATTAACATTTGATAAATCGCAGTTTTCAAAACAAACATCTGTGATATCAATATTGCTAAAGTCTGTATTAGTGAACTTACAATTCTTTATCACTGCATTATATAAGCGCACTTTATCTACAGATTCATTTTCGAAAGTGGAGTCTATAATTTCACACATTTCTAATGTTGGATCTTCTTCATAAAAAACATCTTGAAAATTCCGTGAAGATAACTCTGGTGAAATTTTTGGTCTATCAATTTTCATAGTATATCAATCCTCTTCTTTTTGATATATGAGTGTAATTCAGGTTTAGTGTCTTTCTAGAAAGAACATTAGTTCTTATTATACACAAACCTACCTTTTTTTGTGAAGAGCATTGCAGCTAATTTTTTCTTATTTAGAAGTCACAGTGTTATTTTTTCTTAAGAAACAACGTCATAATAAATACGAGAATTGCTAATACAGTCGTTACAAGGAAAGCATCTTGCATACCTAAAATATTCGCCTCTTGTAAAGCGTCTGCTTTATTAATTTTGTTTGCAAGTGTTAATGCATATGTTGATTGTGTCCGGATGAAGGTGGAGGAGCATAATCTGGGAATGTTATAAATACAGAAACAATGATTACTACGCCAATTGAGAGCAATAATAGAAACCCACGATGGATATAAGTAGAGAAGGTTTCAGATAAAAGCTGAATCATACATGACATAGTTATCGTTATAGTAAGTAAGAGGCTAATGAACAGTATACTATGAGCTTGTTGAGCGTTTAACATTTCTGTAATCATAGCTCCCATCATACTTGCCATTAATCCAGAGAACATTCCTTCTAAGGCAGTATACAGGTGAAAACGTAGACCGACTAAAAAACCAATAAAACCACTAATCAAAATAGCAAGCAAAGTAGAATATAGTAATTCTCCTTTAAATAGAATACCTAAATAAAAACCAATGCTTAAACCGATACTCATACTAAAAGACATAATAAATACCATATACTCCATTAGGGTACCCTTACGTTTAGAAATATATGATGTAATAATAATCGAGATACAACAAAGTGTTAAGGTAGTTAACGTATAAGCAAGCATCATGATACCTCCCTGTCCTATCGTTCATTTCATCATATGTTCAAATGGAGAATACTTATGCTTATTTATATCTGCAAATTATCTGCACAATTTAAAAAAGGTAAGTTCAATATAATTTTCAAATAATGATGGTTATCTTTGCAGACGATACTTCATAACGAATTGTTATATTTAAAATTTTATAGAATATATGAAAGCAAATAGTAGTGAATGGAAAGGACGCTCGATTTTTGGACGTCTTTTTTGTTTGTGAGTATGCGAAAGAGGTTGTTATATAATGAGTTTCTATTGTGAAGCTCTTAAGAATAAGCGTATAATATTATAGGTCTCACATTTGTGAGGCAAACCGTGAATGATAAATAAGATTGTTGTTTTATCATCGCTTCTAAACATATAGACAATGAAAGTAACACTGGAATACAGATAGGGAGTTATAAAATGAAATTAATTATCGCCGAGAAACCAGATCAAGGTTTGGCTCTTGTTTCACAGTTTAAATATCGCCGGAAAGATGGGTATTTAGAAGTAGAAGCAAATGAGTTATTTCCAAATGGAGCGTACTGTACATGGGCAATTGGTCATTTGACGCAGTTATGTAATCCAGAACATTATCATGCAGAGTGGAAAAAATGGTCACTTAATACGTTACCAATGATTCCAGAACGTTTTCAATTTGAAGTAACAAAGTCAAAATATAAGCAATTTAACGTTGTGAAACAGCTGTTACATAATCCTCAGGTAACAGAAATTATTCACGCGGGCGATGCTGGTCGTGAAGGGGAATTGATCGTACGAAACATTATTAATCTTTGCAACGTGCAAAAGCCAATGAAGCGTCTTTGGATTTCATCTTTAACGAAACAAGCTATTTATCAAGGATTTAAAAACTTACTAGATGAAGCAGATACGATTAATACGTATTACGAAGCATATACAAGATCTTGCGCTGACTGGGTCGTTGGTATGAATGCATCGCGTGTCTTTAGTATTTTGCTAAAGAAAAAAGGAATGAACGATGTATTTTCCGCTGGTCGTGTACAAACACCAACATTAGCACTCATTGTAAAGCGTGAAAAAGAAATAGAGAACTTTAAGTCAGAGCCGTTTTGGGAAGTATTCGCAACCTTTAATATAGAAGGAAAGAAGTATGAGGGGAAATGGGAGAAAGATAATGAGTCCCGCTTAAATGATCCTGATTTGGCAAATAAAATTGCAGCGTTTTGTCAAAATAAACCGGCTGTAGTAAAAGAAATGAAAACGGAGCGTAAAGAGTTTCAGCCGCCGTTTTTATTTAATTTATCAGCACTGCAAGCGACAGCGAATAAAGCCTTTAAATTTTCACCGAAAAAGACGCTTGATATAACACAAGCACTATATCAAAAAGGGATAGTCTCTTATCCTCGTTCGGATTCTAACTATGTTACACAAGGAGAAGCAGCGACATTCCCTGATATTTTACAGAAGTTAAGTCAGTTTGATGAATATAAAGGTTTATTGCCAGCACCAATTGAATCGATTATGAACAATAAGCGTTATGTGAATGAAAAGAAAGTTACAGATCACTACGCAATTATACCGACAGAGCAAGTTACAAATCCAAGCAAACTATCAGGTGATGAAAAGAAAATTTACGATATGATCGTAAGAAGGCTGATTGCGGCGCATTATGAAGTAGCAATCTTTGACTATACAACAATTACAACTCTTGTAGACGAACGTGCAGCGTTCATTTCGAAAGGAAAACAGCAAATACAAGAAGGTTGGCGTAAAGTTATTTTCCAAGACGATAAAGATGACGAAACGATTCTTCCGATTGTAGCTGAAGGTGAACAAGGAAAAGTTGTAAAGGTGAAAGTGAAAGAAGGAAAAACACAGCCACCGAAGCGTTATACAGAAGGACAACTTATTACGTTAATGAAAACAGCCGGTAAGTATTTAGAGAATGAAGAGCTTGAGAAAGTATTAAAGAAAACAGAAGGTTTAGGTACTGAGGCAACTCGTGCAGGTATTATTACAATGCTGAAAGATCGTAAATATATAGATGTGCAGAAAAACCAAGTGTATGCAACCGATAAAGGTAAAGTATTAATTACAGCAATCGGTGATAAAATACTGGCTTCACCAGAAATGACTGCAAAATGGGAGCAACGCCTTGCGGAAATTGGAGAAGGCACAGCTTCACCAGCTACTTTTATGGAACAAACGAAGAAGCTATCAGCTAAAATTATTGAAGACGCGGTAGAAATGTCGGAGAAATGGGATTTCACTGGATTACATGTTGAATCGATTGAGCGAAAAGGATCGAAATTTACAACAGGTAAAAAGGTCGGGAACTGTAAAAAATGCGATGGCGATGTTATTGATAAGTCCACATTTTATGGGTGTTCCAACTACAACACAACACAGTGTGACTTTACCATTTCGAAGAAGATATTAAGTAAATCAATTTCGCAAAAAAACATGACAAAGCTATTAAAAGGTGAGAAGACCGATTTAATAAAAGGCTTTAAAAAAGGTGAGAAAACATTTGATGCGAAGTTAGAGTGGAAAGATAATAAGATTAATTTTGTGTTTGAGAATTAAGTGTGTCAATGAATAAAAAAGTCATTTACTAAATAAAAAAGTTCTTTCCTGAGTAAAAGGTTCTGCCAGGTTAGGTTTGAAAAAATTATTTATAGAAATAAAAAAGCATGACAATTTTATGTCATGCTTTTTTATTTTGTAATTACAGAATTTTGTGTACTAATATTAACAATTATTTAAAATAATTGTTTGAAAAAATGGTATGAAATAGGGTTAAGTAGCAATAAAGTTATTTAATTTACAATAAAGTCTTTTAAAATATAAAAAAGTTGTTTAAAGATCCTTCTTTAACTAAACGGCAGGTTAGTTTTAATACAATGTTTGTTTTATCATTTAACCAAAGTGATAGAAGGTCAAAGAAAAGGCAGTAATAAAGAAATGCCATTCCTAATGTGGACTGGCACCTGGTAAGATGCAAAATTCATTATTTGATTTCGGCTGAGGAATTTGATTCATCTATTTTTCCTGTACTTTATTATGATTCCTTAGGCAGCCTTCTCTGTTTTAAATACCCATTGTTGGAGAGTTGGTTGATAATACGGTATCATCCACCCTAAAATTTTGCCGATAAAATAGGCGGCAATTAGTGTGCCGATTCCGATTGAGCCTAATGATTGAATGAAAACTATACAGATTGCACCAGCCACACAAATGTTTATTAAATCGCTCAAAATTTTTGCTTTACCGAATTTCAAATTGAATTTTCCACTAATTGCATAAGTTAACGCATCATACGGCATTAATGGCAGTTTCGCTGTTGTATAGCCCATTAAACCGACCGCTATAACAAATAAACTAACAATCAAATATACACTTCGAGCAAGGAGAGTTTCAGGTGCAGGGAAAAGTTGTACAAGGAAGAGTGTTGCATCCATGAAAAACCCAAATAAAAACGAAATAATGAATTGACTCACAAATTCATTTAACTCCATTCGTTTACTTAATATCACTTGAATAATAATGTATAAAACATTTGCAAGGGCCATTGTCACACCAACCGATAAACCAATCGTTAGCGTACTTGCATATGCTAATGATGACACAGGCGATACACCAAATCCTGCTTGAATCGACATGCTAATGCCAATCGACATAAAAAATAACCCGAGCACGTATAAGATGATGCGCTTCAAGGTTCTGTTCCAATGATTCATAGTATCTCTCACTTTCTAGTTAATATTATCAATATAAAGACTATAGCTATAGAATTAAATATAACGCCAAATTCGACATATGAAAAATATATATATGATAAACTAATCATATCAAAAAACATATGACGGAGAGATACAATGGATTTCAGGCAATTATATTACTTTAAAGAAATTGTGAAACAAGGAAGCATTTCTAAAGCAGCAGAAGTGCTCCATATCGCGCAGCCCCCACTTAGCCAATTATTAAAAAAGCTTGAAACTGATCTTGGCACAACTTTAATTCATCGATATCGTCAAAAATGGGAGCTTACAGCAACAGGTGAAATACTATACCAATATGCCAATCAAATGTTAATACAAATTCAAGATGTAAAGCAGCAAATTCAAGAAATTGAACAAGGTATAGGAGGAACAGTAAGTATCGGTGTATCATCTGCATGTTCGAATATGCTCATTGACTATGTTAGTACGTTTAGAACACAATACCCTAATGTTAAAATAAATATAGTAACTGGAAATTCAGAAGAATTATTAAAAAGACTAGAACAAAGAGAAATTGATGTTGCCTTACTTTTACGATTGGGCAATAGTGAACAATATGAGATGAAAATATTAAAAAAACAACCAACCGCTGTGATTATTCCATCAAGTTGGGCAACATCGTTTTCATCACAGCATGTGACGATTGAACAGATTGCCCAGTTCCCATTCATTATGCTAGGAGCAATGGAAGGACTCTCCTTCAATGAAGACCTTTTCAAAGTGTTTGATGAACATCAAGTCAAGCCAAATATCATTATCGAGTGTAAAGATATAAGGATGGTTGTAGCACTTGTTAGTAGAGGACTAGGATTATCCGTTATTCCAAGAATGGATTACACATCATCATTTTTAGAACATACAACGCTTTTTGAATTGAAACAATTTGATTTTCATTTAGAGCCTGTAATAGTAAAATTAAAAGACCAAAGAATTTCCAAAGTAGCATCTCAATTTTGGGAAATGGTTGATTAGGAGATATGAACAAAGCAAAAATAGCCTTCAATCAAGTAATATAGACATCTTACGAAAAATTGAGCCGGGATAAAAAAGTTCTTTACTTGAGGAAGTTTCAAAACTGACTGTAGCTATATAAATAAAAGATAAAAAAGTTCTTTCCCGAGTGAAATGTTCTGTATTAGGTTTGAAAATATAGATAGAAAAAAGCATGACAATTTTAAGTCATGCTTTTTAATTTTATAATTACAGAGTTTTGTATACTGGCACTAAAATTTATTTGAAATAATTGTTTGAAAGGATGCTATTAAATTGGACGTTTATATCATTTTGATCATTTCTTTTATATAAAGGAAAAATAAGAAATTAGAAAATGGAAACAAGCAATGAAGAGAACAACTGAAAGTAGCTTACACAGATGTTTATAAAAAGTTATAG
>NZ_JBHWYR010000072.1:0-23152 GCF_042728695.1 Bacillus sp. NPDC060175 | reverse complement strand
TTTTTTTTTCTTTTTTTTTAAATTTTGACCTATTTAATTATCGGCCACCCTTTTTTTTACAAAATGTCTAACAATCGGGGTGCACTTCAAAACCGGGCGGTTTTTTTATTTCTATGTAATTAGAATTCACTTTTTGATAATGTTTTAAGTATTGGTTTTACAATCAAACCTATTAGATGAAAACCTTTATATAGAACGTAAAACGTTTAGATACTCTTCAGTCTTTTCTTCATCCCTTTCGTCTAAGGCTGAAAACATGCTCTCTATTGAGTGTTGGTATATCTTCAAATAATCTATCAGTCCAATTGTTAAATAGCTGTATATATCGGCTGCAAAAATAGGCCTATCTTAATTAAACAACTTAATTGTACTTTAAGCGTTAGTCTTGATATAAGGTGCATAATAGTAGAGGGAAAACATATTATATAACGATAAATGAAGTGTAATATAATTTCGCATATCACTATAATGTAGTCGTATTATAGGAGGTGATGATGTGGCTGGTAAAAATGAAATACAAAAAATACATGAATTGCTTCAAGCAAATGCTATAGATCCTGATTTAGTTGGGCCTACTTTTCCGCCGATTCCATCAATAACATTTCCGACAGGCCCGACAGGAAATACGGGAGCAACTGGGATAACAGGCCCGACAGGAAATACAGGAGCAACTGGGGCAACAGGCCCGACAGGAAATACGGGAGCAACTGGGGCAACAGGAAATACAGGAGCAACTGGGGTAACAGGTCCGACAGGAGGTACGGGAGTAACGGGGATAACAGGCCCGATAGGAAATACAGGAGCAACTGGGGCAACAGGCCCGACAGGAAATACAGGAGCAACCGGGGTAACAGGTCCGACAGGAAATACGGGAGTAACTGGGATAACGGGTCCGACAGGAAATATGGGAGTAACGGGGGCAACAGGTCCGACAGGAAATACGGGAGCAACTGGGATAACGGGTCCGACAGGAAATACGGGAGTAACCGGGGTAACAGGTCCGACAGGAAATACGGGAGTAACGGGGGCAACAGGTCCGACAGGAAATACGGGAGTAACTGGGATAACGGGTCCGACAGGAAATACGGGAGCAACCGGGATAACAGGTCCGACAGGAAATACGGGAGTAACCGGGGTAACAGGTCCGACAGGAAATACGGGAGTAACTGGGGTAACAGGTCCAACAGGAAATACGGGAGTAACTGGGGTAACAGGTCCGACAGGAAATACGGGAGTAACCGGGGTAACAGGCCCGATAGGAGGTACAGGGACAACCGGGGCAACGGGAGGAACTGGAGCGACAGGAAGTGGAGCGATTTTACCATTTGCTTCTGGCGGCCCGGTTATTCTGACTACAATTGCAGGTGGATTAGTAGGGACAACAAGTTTAGTTGGATTTGGGAATTCAGCAACAGGTATATCACTTGTTGGAGGCAATATTGATTTGACAGGTACGGCATTAGGGCCAATTATAAATTTTGCATTTTCAATGCCGCGTAGTGGTACCATTACTTCGTTAGCGGCATATTTTAGTGTTACTGTCGCACTAAGCTTGGTTGGTACGACGGTGACATTAAATGCGCAATTGTATCAGTCAACTACCCCGGATAATACTTTTAGCCCGATTCCAGGGGCAATAGTTACTTTATCACCTCCTTTAACGGGGGCATTAGCTTTAGGAACTATATCATCTGGGATAATAACAGGATTGAATATTCCGGTAACCCCAGCAACAAGGCTCTTGCTAGTTTTTTCTGCTACAGCTTCTGGTCTGTCACTAGTTAATACCATTACGGGTTATGCAAGTGCAGGATTAGGAATTAATTAAAAGAATTTGAGGTTACTATTTTTATCTTTATACAAGTCCCGAATAAGATTATAGTATTTATAAATTATTTGAAAGCGATAGATGTGAAAAAATACACCTTCATTTGTCGAAGGTGTATTTTTTGTTTATTTTAATATTGCTACCATCCTGCAAAAAATTATTTTATTGCATTGATATCCTTTATTATTCCTTGTTTTTTGAAAAGATGGTTAAATGAGTTGGGAGCTAAATGCGATGTATTTGTGAATGTGTACATAATAGAAAAAATATAAAAAAGTGCTAACAAGTTTGCAAACGAACTTGCTAACACCTATACAAAATAGAAATAAGATATGGCTAATATGCCACTTTTAAAAATGGGCTTAATCAATAAAAAAATTAATAAGAAATACTCATAAAACCATTCGTGATATGTATAGTAAAATATATGTAGACGATTCAGTTATTATTAAACATTTAATAAGCGGTATGGGGGAAGAAAAATGAAGATAATAGAACTACCAATTGAATTCGAATTTAACGGGAGAAAACAATGTATTTATCCGAGCTTAATCATATTAAACAATGAATTAACTTTAGTAGATACAGGTTATACAAATTTTTCATCTTTAATTGAAGATGAAATTTTAAAACATGGATATGAGATGAAAAACTTAAAAAATATAATTATTACTCATTATGATGACGATCATATAGGGTCTTTATACGATTTCAAAGTGAGATATCCTCAAATTAATATTATTGCTAGTGAAATTGAATCTAACTATATTAGTGGTGATATAAAATCAGAGAGGTTGGTTCAAGCTGAAGAAATGCTAGAACATATGCAAAATGAAGAAAAGGAATTTGGTGAATGGTTTATACAGCAGTTAAAAAATGTAAGGCATATTCCTGTTGATGAAAAAGTACATGATGGTCAAATGATTTTGAATAATGAATGTAAAATACTGGAGACGCCAGGGCATACTTCGGGGCATATTTCATTATATTTTCCAAATTTGGATTGTGTAATTACGGGAGACGCAGCTGTTCAAGATAATCGAAAATTAGTAATTGCGAATCCGAACTTTTGTTTAGATATAGAAAAAGCGGAGCAGTCTTTAAAGGAGATTAAAAATCTTAAAGCAACAAGATATTATTGCTATCATGGAGGGAAACTCACTGTATAAAATAATAAAAAACCGATCTATTTTAAAATAAAAAGATCGGTTTTTTAATTCATAGATTCTGCAATTTGAATCAAATCATTTACATTGTATTTTCTTTTTAAATGTAGTTTGTTACCAATTGAGATTTTATATTGAAAACTGTCTTTTTGAAAAATGAGCTCATATGCTAAATCAAAATGAGGGTTATATATTGCTTTTATATTATTTTTTAAGCGGTAAAATTTAGTTCCTTTATGTACATATTGGACTAATTTATTTTGAATTGGTGAAACAGTGATTTTTAAAATCGCATTAATATCTTCATTATTGTAATGGAGTTCCAAGTAATTGTTATAGATGTGACCGTGAAATTGTTGAATTTTAAATGGGAATATTGTAGGGGTAAGTATATGCTGTTTATATTTCAATTCATATTCTTTTACAATAGTAGCTTCTTTCATAAACGGATTAGTTCCATCATAAATTTGATTAATTTGAGATATTTTATTATTTTTTGTTACGATTTCTAAAATGGAACCAATAGTAAATACATTATTAGTGTCTTTGACATAAGTAATAAGAATTGTAGTATCCTCTTTAGGAGATGGTACTTCTACAATTTCATGAAAATGTTTATCTTTTTGGAAAGCAGGTAGTTTAATCCCTTCTGTTACATATGACTGCATTAATTTCTCATCATTTTTGAGTAAAGCATGTTTAAATTTACTTATTACATCGGTTTGAGATTTGGCCATAATAATTGAGGTGGATTGAAAATATAGTAAGATAAATATGCAAAAAGTCTTTATTAATTTAGTGTTCACTTTTATCACCCTCTAACTATATTTCCGTAAATTTTAAATATATATGTAAAGGAACGTATACATTTAAAAGAAGTCATAGGAGGGAAGATTATGAGCTCTTTATTTGATGTAATTGCAGATGTAATTTTATTTTATCCTCGAAATGATATGAAATTAAAACATCATATTGCGAAATTAAGCGAATTTGAGTGGTTTCGAAATTTACATGAAGATAAGAAGTATACGAGTTTAATTTGGAATAACAGCAAAATTAAGAAGTACATTTTGTCTTCTGGCAATATGGACGGACTTTTAAAATCTGAAAGAAAACAAACCGAATTCGTCCAACTTGTATATAGTGAATATAAAAAAAGAAGATAAGAATTTTTTTATTTTTCATATTTGGCGAAACAAATGGTACAATGAAAGCTAATGTGAAAAATAAGGAAAAGAAGTGGTCTATTTGAAAAACTTTTTAGAATTAGGAATTAGTGAAACTTTTAATCATACATTACGTGAAAATGGAATTTCGGAAGCAACACCAATTCAAGAGAAAGCAATTCCTGTTATTATGTCAGGAAAAGATATTATTGGGCAAGCGAAAACAGGGACGGGTAAAACGTTAGCATTCGTGTTACCGATTTTAGAAAAAATCGATCCAGAGTCTAGTGATGTTCAGGCTTTAATTGTTGCACCAACAAGGGAACTAGCACTGCAAATTACAACTGAAATTAAAAAAATGCTTGTTCAAAGAGAAGATATTAATGTACTAGCGATATATGGCGGACAAGATGTAGCACAACAATTAAGAAAATTAAAAGGTAATACACATATAGTTGTAGCGACACCAGGACGATTATTAGATCATATACGTCGTGAAACAATTGATTTAAGTAATCTTTCAACAATTGTACTAGATGAAGCGGATCAAATGCTTTATTTCGGATTCTTATATGATATTGAAGATATTTTAGATGAGACACCTGATAGTAAACAAACGATGTTATTCTCAGCAACGATGCCAAAAGATATTAAAAAATTGGCGAAACGTTATATGGAAGAGCCGCAAATGATTCAAGTACAAAGTGAAGAAGTAACGGTAGATACAATTGAGCAGCGTGTCATTGAGACGACAGATCGTGCAAAGCCAGATGCACTTCGTTTTGTTATGGATCGTGATCAGCCATTTTTAGCAGTTATTTTCTGTCGTACAAAGGTTAGAGTAAGTAAGCTGTATGATAATTTAAAAGGACTAGGTTATAATTGTGCTGAACTTCATGGTGATATACCTCAAGCGAAACGTGAAAGAGTCATGAAGAGTTTCCGCGAAGCTAAAATTCAGTACTTAATTGCGACTGATGTAGCAGCTCGTGGACTTGATGTAGATGGTGTAACGCACGTATTTAACTTTGATATCCCTGAAGATGTAGAAAGTTATATTCACCGCATTGGCCGAACAGGACGTGCAGGTGGATCAGGTCTTGCAATTACGTTCGTTGCAGCGAAAGATGAAAAACATTTAGAAGAAATTGAAAAAACGCTTGGTGCACCAATACAAAGACAAATAATCGAACAACCGATGATAAAAAATGTAGATGAAAATGGAAAACCGGTACAAAAGCCGGCTCCAAAGAAATCAGGTCAATATCGTCAAAGAGATAGCCGTGAAGGTTCAAGAAGTGGTTCAAAAGGTGGTCCAAGAAACGATTCAAGAAATAGTTCGAGAAATGATAACAATCGATCATTTAATAAGCCAAGCAATAAAAAAAGTAGTACAAAACAAGGTCAACAAAGACGTGGCCGTTAAATAGTTATTATTATAAAAGAGTCGCAAAGCGTTGCGGCTCTTTTTTATTTTTAAACAACGCAGTCGATATAAGTACAAGGGTGATTGCATAGGAATAATTTTTAAAATTTCATTCACCGTATTAAAAATAAATTTTAAAATTCATAAAGGAAATATAAAGTAGGTTGTTGTATATGTACGATAACAGGAAACTTTTTACATACTAAACATATACTTTAAATAAACCGACAGTCGGTCCGTAGGAAGGAGTACATGAATGAGGATCGTAAAAGAATATGGGGAGCGTAGAAATGAAATTTTAGAAACTGCTGAACGTTTGTTTATTACAAAAGGGTATACGAAAACTACAGTAAATGACATTTTAAAAGAGATTGGTATAGCAAAGGGGACGTTTTATCATTATTTTAAGTCGAAAGAAGAAGTAATGGATGAAATTATTATGAGGATTATTAAAGCAGATGTTGCTAAAGCGAAAGCAATTGTCTCTAATCCTAATATCCCAGTTTTAGATAAGTTATTTCGAGTTTTAATGGAACAATCACCAAAATCAGGAGATGTAAAAGATAAAATGATTGAACAATTTCATCAGCCAAATAATGCGGAAATGCATCAAAAAAGTATAGTACAATCAATTATTCATTTATCTCCTGTTTTAGCAGAGATTTTAGAACAAGGAATCGCTGAAGGCATATTTTCTACTCCATACCCACAAGAAACGATTGAATTATTACTCTCTTCAGCACAAGTCATATTTGATGAGGGTTTATTCCAGTGGAAGCCGGAAGAAATGATGAGGAGAGCTAAAGCTTATATTAAAATGATGGAAGCATCTGTTGGAGCGAAAGAGGGAGCCTTTGATTACATGGTGGAGGTTTTAATCAAACAGAAATAGTAATTTTCTGTTTGGATATTATCGACCGACAGTCGGTCTGAATCGAATGAAGGGTGTGATGAGGATGCCAGCAAGTATAAGATCTTCTATGAAAGATTTTCACTTAATGGTGAGTGGGCAAATTATTACTATTCTAGGATCAGCACTTTTACGTTTTGCTCTGTCGTTATACGTATTAGATATAACAGGGCGTGCTGATATATTCGCAGGACTATATGCAGTAACGAGTATTCCTTTTTTGCTAGCCCCTCTCGGCGGAGCAATAGCAGATCGTTTCAATCGCCGTAATTTAATGGTTATTTTTGATTTTATAAACGCTGCGATTGTATTAAGCTTTATAGTTTTGTTATTTACTGGATCTGTATCTATTCTATTAATTGGAACAATTATGTTTTTGCTAGCAGTCATTAGTGCAATGTACTCACCAGTTGTAATGGCGAGTATTCCGCAATTAGTTCCAGAGAAAAAGTTAGAACAAGCAAACGGTATCGTAAATGGTGTGCAAGCATTATCTAATATAGTAGCTCCTGTATTAGGAGGAATATTGTACGGCATAATTGGTTTGAAAATACTTGTAATAATAAGTTGCCTTGCTTTCTTTTTATCTGCGATTTTAGAAATGTTTATTACAATACCTTTTATAAAAAGAGCGCAAGAAAGCCATATAATACCGACAATTGTAAAGGATATGAAAGATGGCTTCGTATACGTTTTAAAACAACCATTTATTTTGAAATCTATGCTTTTAGCTGCATTACTAAATTTAATATTGACACCACTATTTGTTGTTGGTACTCCAATTATTATACGAGTAACAATGGAAAGTAGCGACACGTTATACGGAATTGGAATGGGATTAATCGATTTTGCTACTATTTTAGGTGCATTATCAATAGGTTTTTTTGCGAAAAAGCTGAAGATGAAAACATTGTTTTACTGGATGCTTTTAATAGCATTATTAGTAATACCAATGGCACTATCAGTTACGCCTTTTATTCTTAATTTAGGATACTATCCACCATTTATCCTCTTTATACTTTCTTCTATTTTAATTGCAATGATCATGACAATTGTATCCATCTATGTAATTACTGTAGTCCAAAAGAAAACACCAAATGAAAACCTAGGAAAAGTAATGGCAATTATAACAGCGGTATCTCAATGTATGGCACCAATTGGGCAAGTCATTTATGGTTTTATGTTTGAAGAATACAGTATGAAAATTTATTTACCTATATTAGCTATTAGTTTCATAATGATAATAATAGCGATAGTGACGAAGAAAATATTATGGAATGAGGGGAACTAGCTTAATATGATTAGGAGAATGTTAAAAAGAGATTTTTCTCAAAATAACATGATAATTACCATTTTATTTATGTTTATCATGTTATCAAGTCTTTTAATGGCTAGTGCTTCAAGTAATGTTATAAATCTATTGAACTCGATGGATCAATTGTTTAAAGTATCAAACGCACCGCACTTCGTACAAATGCATGCCGGAGAAATAAATCAAAAGTCAATCGATTCATTTGTAGCGAAAACTCCTTTTGTAAAAAAACAGCAAACAGCTGAGATGGTTCAAATAGGCGAATCTAACATTTTTATAAAGAAGAAAAATCAAGCGGAACATAATAGTGTAATGGACATTAGCTTCGTTAAACAAAATAGTAATTTTGACTTTTTATTAGATTTAAATAATGAAGTGATCGATGTTAGGAAAGGGGAAATAGGTGTACCAATTTATTATATGCAAAAATATAATTTGCGTATTGGAGATAAAATATGGGTTGTTAAAAATAATAATGAACTAGAATTGGCTATTTCGGCATTTGTTCGTGATGTTCAAATGAACCCATCACTTGTTAGTTCAAAACGATTTGTAATAAGCGATGAAGACTTCGAAAGAATAAAGGGGAATTTTGGAGAAAGTGAATATCTTATTGAATTCCAGCTAACAGATTTAGATAAAATAAATGAATTTGAAACTTTATACCAGTCATCGAACTTACCCCAAAAAGGTCCCTCTATTACGTATTCACTCTTTAAAACACTCAATTCATTAACAGATGGAATAATAGCTGCAGTGCTGATCATTATAAGTGCATTATTAATGTTAATCGCAATTTTATGTTTTAGATTTACGATTATTACTTCTATGGAAGAAGATTATCGGGAAATTGGTGTTATGAAAGCTATCGGCATTCAAAGTAAAGATATTCAAAAACTATATGTAACAAAATATGTTGTTATTTCCGCTATTGGATGTATATGTGGATATATCCTTTCGTTATTTGTTACAAAAATATTTACCTCTAACATCGCACTTTATATGGGGACAGCTAATAAAAGTATTTTACATTATGTTGTGCCATTGATAGTCACAACATTGTTATTTCTAGCCGTTATCTTTTTTTGCCGCATGATTTTGCGGAATTTCAGGAGAATTACAGCAATAGACGCTTTACGATCAAGAGATAAACTAGGAAAAAGAAAGATTAGAAGATTTTTTTCTCTCTATCAAACTAAAATTGCAAATGTAAATATATTTATTGGTATACAAGATGTAGTGAAACGATTTAAGTTATATCGAGTATTAAGTATCGTTTTTATAATTGCAGTGTTCATGATTGTTGTACCAGTTAACTTTTTGTACACGATTCAGTCACCGCAATTTGTTAATTATATGGGAACGGGAAAGAGTGATATACGAATAGATTTACAGCAATCTGAAAATATAGAAAAACGGTTTAATGACGTTATATCGTATATCGGAAACGATGAAGAGGTAGAAAAATATGCAGCATTTGTAACGAGTACATTTAAAATGGTGAAAGCTGATGGTACAAATGGAAATTTAAATGTAGAAGTGGGAGATTTCATCCAATTTCCAATAGAATATGTTAAAGGTATGGCACCAAAAAATGAAAATGAGATCGCTCTCTCTTATATGAACGCAGATGAATTAAAAAAGACTATAGGGGATGAAATCGTTTTATTTGTAGAAGGAAAAGAGAAAATGCTAACTATTAGTGGTATATATCAAGATGTAACGAATGGAGGAAAAACAGCTAAAGCGAGTTTTTCTTACAATAAAGAAAATATATTATGGTACGTAGTAAATGTAGATATGAAACCCAAAGTGAATCTGCAAGAAAAAGTGAAGGAGTATAAACAAAATTTTAATTCTGCAAAAATAACAGATACGGATAATTATTTATCTCAAACTTTAGGAGAGACGATTAAACAATTAAGACTCGTGACACAAGTGGCAATTTTGATTGCTATATTGATATCGGTTTTAATAACTGCGATGTTTTTTAAAATGTTATTGGTAAAAGATTCTTCGCAAATATTAATTATGAAAAGTATCGGCTTTTCCTACAAAGATATTCGTATACAATATGTTACTCGTTCTATTGCTATAGTATTAGTAGGTATTTTAACAGGGACATTTATAGCTGCTACGTTTGGAGAAACACTAATAAGCTGGTTAGGTTCATTTATGGGAGCAGCTCACATAAAGTTTGTTGTTAATCCGATCATTTCTTATGTGGTATGTCCAGCTATTTTATTTATATCTGTGACCGCAGCAACACTTTTCAGTAGTTTTACAGTGAAACAAACAAGTGATTTAAAGCTAAATGGGGAGTAGGAGGTGTGTAATTTGAAAAAAATTTTAGAAGTAAAACAATTAAATAAAAAATACGCAATGGATGGAAATAAAACTTACCATATGTTAAAAAATATAAATTTAGAGATTTATGAGGGAGAGTTTATATCGGTCATGGGACCTTCTGGTTCAGGAAAATCGACGTTACTATATAATATTAGCGGAATGGATCGAATGTCATCAGGAAGTGTGAAAGTTGATAGTAAAGAAATAACATGTATGAAAGAAGAGGTGTTAGCAAAATTACGACTCAGCGAAATGGGATTTATTTTTCAACAGAGCAATCTTCTTAGAAATTTGAATCTTTTTGATAATATAGTTTTGCCTGCGTATTTAGCAAAAATTGAGAGCAGGAAAATAATAAATAAACGTGCACTTGAATTGATGAAGAAAACGGGAATTAGTCAAATTGCAACTAATAATATAACTGAAGCATCAGGAGGAGAATTACAAAGGGTATCTATTTGTAGAGCGCTCATAAATAAACCTAATATTATTTTTGCTGACGAACCAACGGGTGCTTTGAATTTAAAAGCGACAGAAGAGGTAATGGATATTTTAGCAAATATAAACCGTATGGGAACTACAATTATGCTAGTTACTCATGACGTAAAGGTAGCAGCTAAAACAGAAAGAGTTCTTTTTATGGTGGACGGAGAAATTGTTAGCGAAATACAGATGGGTAAGTATAGAAAAGATGATTTGAAGGTGCGAGAAGAGAAGTTGTTAAAATGGTTAACTGTACTTAGATTTTAAAGAGATAATATTTTTGACTCCTATTGAATATAGGAGTTTTTTCTTTGTTTGAAAGTTTAAAAAGAGATATAATAATTTTCTGACTATTGGAATGTGGAGGGGGACAAATGAAACATGAAACGTTACACACACAAGAAGATATTTTAAAAATGCTTGATTCATTATTAAGACCTGCTGAACCATTTTGGAATGAATTTTATGCAAATAGAGAAAAGAATGTTCCATTTTTTGAAAATGTTCCAGATGAAAACCTAGTTTCATATTTACAAAAAGAATGGGTTTTCAAAGGGGAAGTGTTGGAGCTTGGATGTGGTCCAGGAAGAAACGCAATTTATTTAGCGAATGAAGGATTTGATGTAACCGCGGTGGATTTATCTGTAGAAGGTATTAATTGGGCGAAAGAGAGGGCGTTAGCAAAAGGGGCGAAAATTCACTTTATTTGTGATTCGATTTTTAATTTAGAAACTCAAAATGAATTTGATTTTGTATATGATTCGGGCTGTTTGCATCACATTCCACCGCATAGAAGAATGAATTATGTCGATTTAATTAATAACTCATTGAAATCTGGTGGTTATTTCGGATTAACATGTTTTGCAGCAGGTGATCTGGATGAACGAAATGGATCAGAAATAACAGATTGGGATGTATATAGGGGTTGGAGTTTACAAGGTGGACTGGCATATTCTGAAGAAAAATTAAGAGAAGTATTTAAAGAATTTGAAGTAATTGAAATTAGAAAGATGAAGCAAATTGAACAACCAAATAATATGTTTGGGGAATCATTTCTTTGGACAGCATTATTTAAGAAGAAATAAAACATAGATAATTGACAAACTCATCGTTTTTATAGACAATACATTAATAGGAACGTACGTTTGGTTTTATTGACCGATGTATGTTTTGCATAAATACATAACAAGGGGATGTCTCTAGATGAGTAATACAAATCAAAAAATCACTACGTTTTTAATGTTTGAGGGAAAAGCTGAAGAAGCGATGAAATTTTACACGTCGCTATTTGATCAATCAGAAATTGTAAGTATCTCTCATTACGATGAAAAGGGACCTGGTAAAGAGGGAACTGTAATACATGCAACATTCACGTTAAATGGCCAAGAATTCATGTGTATTGATAGTTATGTAAAGCATGATTTTACATTCACTCCATCTATGTCTCTTTATGTAACTTGTGATACGGAAGAAGAAATTGAAACTGTTTTTAATAAGTTAGCGCAAGACGGAGCAATTCTTATGCCTTTAGGTGCCTATCCATTTAGTAAAAAATTTGTCTGGTTAAATGATAAGTATGGCGTTTCTTGGCAGTTAACTCTTGCTGGAGATGAATAATATGGTGACATTAAAGTCATAAAAATAAAAGGATAATTAACTGTTACGATTTATTTAACCAATTATAACTAAAGTTAATTAAATATATCAGTAAGCCCTGCTAGTCAAGTGATTGGCTAGTAGTGGGGGTTAACTGCGGGCAATCCCTAAAGCTGATTGAACTACAGCGTGGCTAGAAATAGCGAGCGTGAATGTCGCGAAAGCAGAAAAAATCAATCAGATGGTGCAAGGTTAAATCCTAAACATTAGAACAATGGGTCTTCCGCATCGAATCATCTAAGTTGAAATTGATAAGATGAACGTTCAACGACTATCTCGTATAACTGACGAAAGTACGTCACAAGCCTATGGTGATGGAAAAATCCTCTATCTCTAAAGAGATAAACATATAGTCTGCGCTCATGTGAAAACATGAGAAGTTCATAAGAGAACTGGCTAAGGAATTGCGCCCTTAGTTGAACGAGATAAATTTAATTAAATCTATCAAACTTCATTTAATCTATCGAACGTATGTGTTATGGCAGATTCAATGAGGTGGGAATAATAATGAAATTTTTACGAGTTAGTCAAGTATCAGAATTAACAGGTTTGCATCCGAGTAGTCTCAGGAGAATGCACCAAAGTGGTGAATTAGTGCCTGAAAAGATTACTGCTGGCAAAACACGCTATTATTCAGAAGAACAAATCATTCATTATCTAAAAGGTGAGCGACCGAATAACCGTATCATAATTGGCTATTATAGAGTTAGTTTTTCGAGTCAAAAAAATGACCTAGAAAGACAAGTCGATAGAATGAAGCAATATCTCATCGCACGAGGTTATCAATTTGAAATTATCGAAGATATTGGATCTGGGATCGATTATAAGTAAAAAGGCTTTAACAAGTTAATTGAACGCATTGAGAACAATGAGGTTGAAAAAGTTGTTGTCATGCACAAAGATAGGCTTGTGAGGTTCGGTTATGAGTTGGTTGAAAAGATCTGTCAACTACATGGAACAGCGATTGAAATAATTGACAATACTGCTAAAACAGAAGAACAGGAGGTCGTAGAAGACCTTGTTCAAATCATTACAGTATTTAGTCGTAAACTTCAAGGCAAGCGCTCTAAAAAGACCAAACAGATAATCAAGGAGTTGACTTCTGATGATATTGGCGAAGAAAGTCAGACTGATTCCAACGCCTGAACAAGAAAAAGTGCTTAGAAACCATGCTGGTGCTGCAAGATTCGCTTATAACTATTGTAAAAGAAGGAGTGATAGATACTACAAGCTATTTGGAAAATCTGTTTCACAGTTAGCTTTACAGAAACGATTTACAAAGATCAAGAAGCGAAAGAGATATAAGTGGTTAAAAGACATCAATGTACAAGTTCCCAAACAGGCTTCAAAAGATTTTGACAAGGCGAGGAAAAATTCGTTCGAAAAGTACAAAAATGGTTATCACACTTCTTATAAATCCAAAAAAGATTTAATCCAAGGATTTTATGCCAATTATGAAAGACTGATTATAGGAAAGAAAGTAGTTGATATTCAGTCCATTGGAGAAGTGAAAACAAGCCAACAACTACCAAGAAACAAAAAACCATCAAATCCAAGAGTTACCTTTGATGGTCGTCACTGGTGGATTAGTGTAGGGTTCGAAGAATCCTTTGAAGCACAAGAATTAACCGATGAGTCGATTGGTGTGGATGTTGGTTTAAAAGAGCTGTTTGTGGCTTCTAATGGTATGAAAGAACGAAATATAAACAAAGATGCCAAGGTTAAAAAACTTTTGAAAAGGAAAAAGTCAGCGCAAAGAGATATATCTAGGAGATTTAAAAAAGGTGTAAAAATTCAATCCGCAGGATATGAAAAAGCAAAAACCGAACACTTTCGGTTGTCTAGGAAAATTACGAATATCCGAAATAACCATATCCATCAAGCAACAGCTAAATTGGTGAAAACCAAACCAATGAGGATTGTTGTGGAAGACTTACCTATCTCAAACCTGTTAAAAAACAAAAAACTATCGAAAGCATTTTCATTTCAAAAATTAAACTTCTTCTTTCAATGTTTATCATACAAGTGCGAGAAGTATGGCATTGAGTATGTAAAAGCTGATAAATGGTTCGCCTCAAGCAAGATTTGCTCATGTTGTGGCGTTAAATACGACCATTCAGTTCAACCAGAAGGACAGTGGAGTTTAAAAATACGTGAGTGGTGTGGTGTTCAATGCAATAGCCATCACGATAGGGATTTAAATGCTTCGATAAATTTATCAAGATGGGTAAAATAAATGCTTGATAATATGAGGTAACGATACTGCCTCGTGTGGAGTGTTATACCCCTCGTCCCTTCGGGGTTGCGAGAACACGATGAAACACTAACTTGTGTAAATTTGATTGAATTGTATAGATTTAGTTAAGTTTATCGTATCGGATGATTCAAGATTAAGATGTATCATCCCTTTTTTGTTTTACAACCGTTACCGGCTATATTTATAACAACTTAAGGGGTGCTTTTTAAGTTTTTTATATAATATAAAACTGCTAATTTAATTTTTTAGCTTATCTAGTAATGGAATTCATTAACTGGAAGAAGTATTTTGGAGACTTTATTTGCAGGTATGGTTTGCGAATTAAACAACCTTCAAAAAATATAATAGTTAAAATTTATTGGTTTTAGAATAATGAAATTAGGCTCAATATACCAACTTAATTCTTCATAATTGAATTGTGGTATAATTTACATGTAGGGGGAAAGTAGATGACACAACATAAAGAAGAACAAATGAATGAGGCACTAGCATTATTTTACTTTGCATATAAAACTTTTACAGAAAAACCAGATGAAATTATAAAAGAGTACGGTATACAGCGTGTACACCATAGAATTCTGTTTTTTATTGCTCGTTTTCCGGGGCTTAGTGTAAATGAATTGCTATCACTTTTAGAAATAAGTAAACAAGCTCTTCACGGACCGTTGCGCCAACTGTTAGAAAAAGGACTTATTGAGAGTAATGAAGCTGCACATGATCGTCGTGTGAAACAGCTGTCTTTAACAGAAGAAGGAACAGACTTAGAGAAAAAACTGAGCGATGTTCAAAGAGAGCAAATGGGGGCTATTTTCTCACAGTTTGGCGAATCATGTGAAGAAAGTTGGCATCAAGTTATGAATGAAATGGCAAATAGCCGTTCAGGCTTTGATGCATGGTCGTCTAAGCGTGAAATACCAGTAGAATAAAAGATATAAATAGTATCTTCTTTTGTAGTTTGAAAAATCATAAATTCTTATCTGTATATTTGGCAACTATGAATAAATCATAGAATGTATGGATAAAAAATTCACATTACCAAAAACTTTATATGTGTACGTATTGAAATTTTAAAATTCATATTTCCGAGAGGGGAATTATAATGATAAAACTTGTACTTATTCGTCACGGACAAAGTTTGTGGAATCTTGAAAATCGATTTACAGGATGGACAGATATAGATTTATCAAAGAATGGATTAAGTGAAGCGAGAGAAGCAGGAACAATATTAAAAAATAATGGATATACGTTTGATGTTGCGTATACATCAGTATTAAAACGAGCAATACGGACATTATGGATTGTACTTCATGAAATGGATCTTACTTGGGTCCCTATACATAACTCATGGAAGTTGAATGAACGCCATTATGGTGCACTACAAGGATTGAATAAAGACGAAACTGCAAAAAAATACGGAGATGAAAAAGTTCATATTTGGAGAAGAAGTATAGATGTGAGACCGCCTGCACTTACTGAAGATGATCCCCGATATACAGCGAACGCTCCGAGATACAAAACGTTAAAAAAAGGCGAATTTCCATTGACTGAATGTTTAGAGGATACGGAGAAAAGAGTACTTGATTATTGGCATGCAGAAATCGCACCGGCATTAAAAAGTGGTGAAAAAGTAATTATTTCATCACACGGCAATACGATTCGTTCACTTGTGAAATACTTAGACAATCTCTCAAATGATGGTGTAGTAACATTAAATATACCGACTAGCATTCCACTTGTTTATGAATTAGACGAAAATTTACATCCAATTCGTCATTATTACTTAAGTATGGACGGAGAAGTACCTGAAGGGGAAATTCCGAAACATATTTCTTTTTAACATGAAAATTTGAAACGTATGCTTGTCTACATATACAATGTAGATTCATGACAAAAGACGTGGTCTGCTTCTAATGTATATGCGATGTAGCTAACTTTAGAAGGTTGTCCACGTCTTTTGTCATAAAGATGGCTCTTTGCGCATGTAATGGTATCGTGAGTAGTTTTGGAATGGAGGGTGATGTGATTGACGATCTCTAACATTCGAATCGGCTTATTTATTCTAGCAATCATCTTTGTAGTTCTTGTTTTCTTTTATTGGAAAAATGAAGAATTGTATGAGGAGAAGAAACAACGAATTCGAAAAACTTGGTATGGTTTGTTTATAACATCAGTCACAGTTTATTTCATGATAAAAGGAATAGATTTAACCCTCTGGAAAAATCTATTAATGTTCACTGCGATGGTAATTTTCGTTGATATTGCATTCATTTTGACACCTAATATTTCAGAAATATGGGGCGCGAAATTCAGCGATATTGGAAAGACGGTCCAATCAATTAAACGGTCATTAATTGCTTCAAAAGCAAGAGGAGAAATATATACGACAATTATTCAAAATGTAAATCCAGTAGCATTTGGGACAATGGAATGGAATACGGAAGAAGAGTATACAAATAGTTTAAACGTATTTCTTGATTCGTATGGGGAAAAAGTAGGTGCGAAAATTGTTGTATTTGAAGCAGCGATCGAATTAAATACGAATTTCCGTGGTATTCGCTCTCAATTTAGTATTACAGTACCTTTAGAACACATAGAGCAATTGAATGGTCAGCAAGCGGTTCAAGTAGAAAATGTCGGAATTATACCAGCAAAAATAGTGAATGATGTTTTTATTGTTATTGATGGAAAGAAGAATAATCTACAAGATCGTGACTTTGAAAATGTATATAATTTAACAATACATCATAGTTATTTTAGTAAGTAAGGACAGAATCGTTTTCTGTCCTTTTCTCCAATACATAATTTAGAAAAAAATCGGACAAAGTTGTATAAAATTGGACAATCATTCCTACACTAGTACGTAGAGGTGATTGTATTGATAAAAGATTATGATAATGATTTTTTTAAAGAAGAGACTGAAGATACAACAGATTTCTCTTTAATAAAAGGAGATACTTTGCAGCAAGTAGAAGAGTTAGAAGAAGAATTAAAAAGAAAATGATAAGTGTACACTCTGTCTACATTTACTATATAATATAAATAAAAGGTTGTATCTTTTGTAAAAGGGGGAGAAGGTATGGCAGAATTAAATGTACAAAAATCTTCGTTTTTTAAAGATAAAAAGGAAGAATCAAATACAGATTTCTCTCTTGTGAAAGGTGCATTAACGAAAAAAATAGATCACTTAGAGAAACTGATTGATGGGAAAACATCTAAATATATACAACATAAGAAATTGAAGGAGAATACATAAATGTGTTCTCCTTCAATTTCTTATTTCGTTATTGGCAGGGAATTATTCAGTATAAAAGTAAAATGGTGAATCATGATATAATAGAAGGTGATTTAAGTTATTTACATATTGATTGTATTTGAGAGAGGAGCTTGAAAAATGTATTCTACTTTAGAACAATTAACAAAGCACCCTGTATTTTATCATTTTGCAGAAATTTCAAAGATTCCTAGAGGATCAGGTAATGAAAAGGAAATTAGTGATTATTTAGTGGGCTTTGCAAAAGAGCGTAACTTAGAAGTGATTCAAGATGAAGCATTAAATGTCATTATTAAAAAAGACGCAACTGCTGGCTATGAGAGTGTACCAGCTATTATCATTCAAGGTCACATGGATATGGTTTGTGAAAAAAATCAAGCAACAGTACATGATTTTGAAAAAAATCCAATTGAATTACGAATTATTGGGGATATGCTATACGCGAATCAAACAACTTTAGGCGCTGATAACGGTATTGCTGTTGCATATGCATTAGCTTTATTAGATTCAAAAGATATTCCGCATCCAGCACTTGAAGTAGTAATTACTACTGAAGAAGAAACGACAATGGGCGGAGCTTTTGCTGTTGATGCAAACCACTTTGATGGAAAGATCTTTATAAATATTGATTCTGAAGAAGATCATAAATTACTTGTAAGTAGCGCTGGTGGTGCAAAAGCAGTTGAAACAATTCCAGTAATTTGGGATGAGGCACCAGTTGATATGGATACATACCGTCTATATGTTGGTGGACTTAAGGGCGGACATTCTGGTATGGAAATTGATAAACAACGCGGAAATGCGAACAAAGTACTAGGACGAGTTTTACGTGATTTATCAATAAATATTCAATTTGGTATAAGTGATGCTCACGGCGGATTAAAAACGAATGCAATTCCACGTGAAAGTGTAGCTACAATTTTATTACGTCAAGAAGATGTAGAGCAAGTAGAAGAAAAATTAAAATCATGGACACGAGTATTACAAGAAGAAATGCGTGCTGTTGATCCGGACGTTCATGTTACACTTACAAAATTAGATGAGAAAGTAGAAAAAGTATTTGCTAAAGAAACACAAAAACAGCTTATTTCATCATTATTCTTAATTCCAAATGGCATACAAAGTATGAGCATGGATATTAAAGGGCTTGTAGAAAGTTCAACAAATTTAGGCGTTATTGAAACATTGCAAGATGAAATTAAATTGCGAAACGAAGTAAGAAGTTCTGTAAGTAGTTTAAAACGACATATTGCGGATGAAATTAAATATATTGCTGAATTAGTTGGAGCAACATTTGAATTAGAGTCAGAATATCCGGAGTGGCCATACAATCCAAACTCACAAATTCGTAATTTGTTTGAAAAAGTACATCAAGAAAAATACAACAAAGATGTTGAAATCTTCGCTGTACATGCAGGGATTGAATGCAGTGTATTCGTTCAAAAGATGCCTGAATTAGATGCAATTTCATTCGGGCCAGATATATTCAACGTCCACACTCCAGATGAGCATATTAGTATTTCTTCTGTTGTGAACAACTGGGGATTCTTCGTTGATGTAATGCAGGGAACGAAAGAATTAGCTAAGTAATAACGATAAAATGAAAAGTAGCCTATAAAAATTTATAGGCTACTTTTTTTGTGTTGGAATTTATTAGAAGTTATTTTCCGTTAGTATGTAATATTAAGCTTGAACAATTAATAAGGATGAATTGTTGATGTTTTTTAGTACTTATGAAGGGAAGAAAGCAATTTATTGTTTGTATGTTTTTATTGTTCTTCACATTTAGCTTCATTGGTGTTCACAAAATAATAGCAGAAGAAGTTGAATTTTCAGGAACAGCTGCTCCATTGAATGTAAATGTTAGAGAAGAAAAAAGTTTGAATGCAAATATTGTAGATGTGATTCCCGGAAATACAAAAGTATCTTTTAAAGGATGGGAGTATGGTGAAGCGGTTAAAGATTACTGGACAGGAAATTTAGATAATCGTTGGTTTTATTATTTTAAAGATGGGAAAAAAGTATATGTAACGTCAGCTTATATTAATGGGAATCCTCCAAATACATCAACAGATCGTAAATTATCTGTTCCTAACATATTACAAGAAGGATCAAATTGGTGTTGGGCGGGCACTTCGGTTTCAGTTTTAAATTATTTTGGGAAAACTCCTTCACAAGATCAGTATGTTAGGTATGTCAAAGGTGGATCATATAATAATCCTGCAACTTCACGTGAAATACAATATGGATTATCGGGATATGGTGTTAGCTCAGCTATAAGTTCTGGAGCAAAATCGTATGATTGGTTCAAAAATCAAATTAATAGTAATCAACCGATAATTGCACTCATTATGTGGCAAAATGGTGCTAACATCGGACACTTTCTAGTACTTGATGGATTCTATAAAGGTACAAATGGAACAGACTATATAACTTACATGGACCCTTGGTATGGTGATCATTATAATCATAATTTCAGTACGTTCCATAACAATAATAATTTTTGGTGGAATGAAACTGTTTATAATATCCGTGCAAACTAATAATATTAAAAGTGTGGGGGTTCATTAATGGGAAAACTACTTAAGCTTGTGATACCATGCATTTGTTTAATGACTGTTATTATTTTCGCTAGTAAAATTAGTTATGCATCAAAAAATAAAGGTGAGCCAGTACAATCGATCGCATTAAAAGATTATCAATATAGTAAGAGTAGTTCTTCTGAAAATGTAAGTTTTGAAAAAATAACAACCTCTCCATTTTCGTTACCAATCTATGAAACAATTCCAGCACAGCAAATGTTAAATAGCTCTGAATTTAAGCATATACTATTACCAACAAATGAAAAGTTGTGGTTTATTATGAAGGGTGAGCAGCCAGAAGGACTAATTGTTGCGAATGATACTGAACCGATTCGAACGGGTGGAGAAAATAGAAGTAAAGATTTATATGGGTTATATAAAGTAATAAAAAATAATACAAATGAAACAAAAAATATTAGTTATTTTGAATTTGAAGGGCAAGGAATATTGATAGTAAATCAAAATAATGACCAAGAAATATATCTTAGTAAGGGTGCTGCTGCTATATTAAAACTTCCTGCTGGTCAAAAAATATTAAGCAGTGAAATAATACAGAAAATGAAAGAGAGAATCGTAACTGCTTTTGAATAGTTAATTATAAACTGAATAAATATATACGTATGTAATATAAAATTTCATGTACTGTATTAGTTTTAGAAATGAATACATTCATAAAAAATACAGTAGAAGGAGCAGAAAAGATAACAAGTGAAAAAAGCGCGTGATGTTATAGGGATAAATGGTGATTATAGTAGAGATTTTGTATACTCTTCACATTAAGGTTAATGGCAGCATTAGGGTACCTCATCTATACGGTTATATGCATTCCAGAGTTTTTATAAATGGTTCGATTTAAATCGTGCTCCATATGTAATAATTTAATTAAAAAATCTTGACCTTAACACTATGTAAAGGTTTACAGTAAAACAAAAAAGGAGGTTAAGAAATGCAAAAAATAACGAAATTGTGTATGAGTGCTGTACTAACCACATCTATTATTAGTGGTTATGCTCAAGTTAAGGGAATTGAGAAAGTTCAGGCGAAGGAAATTGAAAAAACGCAGAGAGAAGATAGGAAGAAAGTAGAGGCGCAAAAAATAGTAGGAAAGTATACAATGCCAGATGAAAAAAGCAAACATGAAGGAACATGGCTACAATGGCCTCATGAATTTACATACGGGCCAAAATATCAGCAAGAAGTAGAACCGATTTGGATTCAAATGACAGAATCTTTAAGTAAAGGCGAAAAAGTTCATATTGTTGCATATGATCAAGAAGAGAAAGAAAGAATTATTGAAGTTTTAACGGATCAAGGGGTAAATATGGAGAAAATTGATTTCTTTATCGCACCTACTGACGACGTATGGGCTAGAGATACTGGTCCAATTTTTGTTTACGATAATGACAAAAATCTAAAGATATTAGATCCAGGATTTAACGGATGGGGAAAGAAAACGCCATATAAGAAAGATGCTCGTCTTCGTGAGAATCTTAGCAATCAGTTAGGCATTGAAAGAATTAATTGGAATAAATTTGTTCTTGAAGGTGGCGCATTTGAATTAGATGGTAATGGAACTGTTTTATTAACTAGAAGTGCTGTGACGAATAAAAATAGGAACGCTAAATTGTCAGAAAAGGATATTGAAAAATATTTTAGTGAACTTGGGGTAACAAATTTTATTTGGTTAGATGGAGCACCTAACTTAGATATTACTGATTTTCATATTGATGGATTCGCCAAATTCCACGATAAATCTACTATTATAACGTTAAAAGAAAAAGATTTGGCTGAATGGGGAGCGTCTGGCAAAGATATTAACAGGTTGCTGCAGGCAAAAGATGCTACAGGTAATAAGTACAAGTATGTATATCTACCGCTAAGCAAGAATAATGTTACATTAAAAAATGGGAAGAAGCTTGATTATAAAGGTACCTATATTAATTATTATATAGCGAATGAAGTTATCTTAGTTCCAAACTATAATGATCCTAATGATAAAATAGCAAATGAGATGATTCAAAAACTTTATCCTGATCGTAAAGTGGTGGGGATTGATGTAAGAGAGCTGTATAAAAATGGTGGTATGATTCATTGTATTACTCAACAACAACCAATTAATTTAAAATAATATATTTATAATTCTTTGAGAATTTGTCTATTTCTTATGAGAACCTGTTTATCCATAGGATAGGTAAGATGCGATAGCATTTTTACCTATTTTATTGTATTTTTTATGAGTTAAGTATAACTTTCCTATAAACTAAAGAAACCCACCCTTTTTGAAAAAATCTTAATCAAAATGGATGGATTTTCTGAATGAAAAGCGATACTTGTTGTTGCGGTAGAAATATGGTTTAAAGGTATGTTTTCACCTTTTAAAAGTCGTTGAAGCCCTTCAATAAATCATCCAAAGACTCCTCTATTATGAGCATTTTAAAAGTTTCTAGCACAATCATTCTTACTAAAATATCTATAAGAATAAGATTTATATGTTTTTTTAGCAATCCATACATGCCCATCAACTTCAGAATGCAGAAGTACCCTAAATAATAAAAGTTCAGCGGCTTTTCTGTTGTTATTTGTAACTTAAACGCATTATACTTGGCCGATTATTGTGCAACCTTTTCAAATAAATGACTTTCTTTATTTGAAAATAAGGGTGCATCTATAAAACCATAATGATAAACTAAAATACCTAATTCCACTCTAGAATGAATATGCCATTTTTCTTTAATATGATTAATTA
>NZ_JBHWYR010000071.1:10616-23381 GCF_042728695.1 Bacillus sp. NPDC060175 | reverse complement strand
GAGGTCACACCCGTTCCCATACCGAACACGGAAGTTAAGCTCTCTAGCGCCGATGGTAGTTGGGACCTTGTCCCTGTGAGAGTAGGACGTTGCCAAGCAAAAACCTAAGTCGTTTCGACTTAGGTTTTTTTGTGTTTATTTTTATTTACCAAATGTTAAAATCCATAAATTTAATAACGCTAAAGAAGAAAAAAGAATGAAATAGAGGCTGTTTAAAATAATGGCAATGATTTTTTGTACTCCTGATTTTCCGAATGCTCCTAAAATAATCCCTAAGATAGGAAAGATTATTTCTATCATAAGTGTATATTTTAAATAATGAGAGTAGAAAAAATGGGATGATATAAATAAGTATTCAATAATTACAGCAATTACTGCGCTGGAGAAAAATAAATAGGGTAATAACACAGTTATTTTTTTCACGGTTATTCCTCCTTAGAAATTAAATCGTTATAATATAAGTTCTATTGATGTATAGAATACAAGAGTGTATATATTTTAATTAAAATATACGGAAGTACCATATAAACAGTTATACGTAAAATAGATCTCTAGAAATATATATTCTAATTTCCCTTCCTTCTTGTATATAGTTGCAATTCTTCTTTTGAATATAACTAAAACACGAACGTTATCGATGACTAATAAAAAAACATTCGATTATTTATTGACATTGTTTATGAAATATTGTTAATATAGCCATAGAAACAATAATATATAAGACCTCATATAATCGCGGGGATATGGCCTGCAAGTCTCTACCTAACGACCGTTATTCGTTGGACTATGGGGGAAAGTCACTCGGTATTTTTCTATTCACAAGGGATACGTATGCCTGAGTAGAGCGCTTTCTCTCATAGTAAAAGAGAAACTGTTCTATTTCAGGCTTTTTTTATTTGAATCGGGGGGATTCTAATATGAAATCACTAGTTGGAGTCATAATGGGAAGCACGTCAGACTGGGAAACAATGAAATATGCTTGTGACATTTTAGATGAATTAAATATACCGTATGAGAAAAAAGTTGTATCCGCTCATCGGACTCCGGATTATATGTTTGAATATGCAGAAACAGCTCGTGAACGTGGACTAAAAGTTATTATTGCTGGAGCTGGTGGAGCAGCACATTTACCAGGAATGGTTGCAGCGAAGACAAATCTTCCTGTAATTGGTGTCCCTGTTCAATCAAAAGCGTTAAACGGCCTAGATTCGTTATTATCAATTGTCCAAATGCCAGGAGGGGTTCCAGTTGCAACAGTTGCAATTGGTAAGGCTGGTTCAACAAATGCTGGACTACTGGCAGCACAAATACTTGGATCATTTCATGATGATATACATGATGTATTAGAGTTGAGACGAGAAGCTATTGAGAAAACTGTGCGTGAAGGTAGTGAACTAGTATGACGAGAATCATTTTACCTGGAAAGACAATTGGAATTATTGGCGGTGGCCAGCTTGGAAGAATGCTGGCGCTGGCAGCTAAGGAAATGGGTTATAAAATAGCTGTTTTAGATCCTACTAAACATTCACCATGTGCACAAGTTGCCGATGTTGAAGTTATTGCATCTTATGATGATTTGAAAGCGATTCAGCATTTAGCAGAGATAAGCGATGTTGTCACATATGAATTTGAGAATATTGATTATAGATGTTTACAATGGCTTGAGAAACATGCGTATTTACCACAAGGTAGTCAATTATTAAACAAAACGCAAAATCGTTTTACAGAAAAAAATGCGATTGTAAAGGCTGGTTTACCAGTCGCATCTTATAAACTAGTTCAGAATCAAGATGAACTTTCAGAAGCAATTGCTGAGCTGTCCTTCCCTTCGGTACTAAAAACAACGACAGGTGGATATGACGGTAAAGGGCAAGTTGTTTTAAGATGTGAAGCTGATGTTGAGAGGGCAAGGGAGCTTGTTAGTAAAGCTGAATGTATTCTAGAAAAATGGGTGCCATTTGAAAAGGAAATATCAGTTATTGTAACTCGCAGTGTAAGTGGTGAAACGAAAGTATTCCCAGTCGCAGAAAATATTCATGTGAATAACATTTTGCACGAATCTATCGTTCCAGCTCGTATTACAGAAGAGCTTTCGCGAAAAGGGATTGAATATGCACAAGTACTTGCGGATGAATTAAAGCTTGTGGGAACACTAGCGGTAGAGATGTTTGCTACAGCTGATGGTGAGATTTACATTAATGAATTAGCACCAAGACCGCACAACTCAGGGCATTATACACTTGATGCATGTGAAACGAGTCAGTTTGGTCAACATATTCGAGCAATCTGTAATTTACCTCTTGGAGAAACAAATTTGTTAAAACCAGTTGTCATGGTGAACATTTTAGGCGAACATATAGAAGGGGTCCTAGGACAAGTGAATAGACTAACCGGGTGCTATTTACACTTGTATGGAAAAGAAGAAGCAAAAGCACAGCGGAAAATGGGGCATGTTAATATTTTAAATGATAATATTGAAGTCGCTCTAGAAAAAGCGAAGAGTTTGCATATTTGGGACCATCAAGAACAACTGCTGGAGGGAAAAAGATGATTAATCGTTATACACGCCCTGAAATGGGTGCGATTTGGACGGAAGAGAACAAATTTAAAGCGTGGTTAGAAGTTGAGATTTTAGCGTGTGAAGCATGGGCTGAGCTTGGCGATATTCCAAAAGAAGATGTGAAAAAAATTCGTGAACATGCATCATTTGATATTGATCGTATTTATGAAATTGAAAAAGAAACACGTCATGATGTAGTTGCTTTCACTCGTGCTGTATCAGAAACACCAACATTAGGTGAAGAACGTAAATGGGTTCATTACGGTTTAACATCTACAGACGTAGTAGATACAGCTTTATCTTACATCTTAAAACAAGCAAATGAAATCTTGTTAAAAGACTTAGAAAACTTTGTTAGCATTTTAGCTAATAAAGCGAAAGAGCATAAGTACACGATTATGATGGGAAGAACACACGGTGTACATGCAGAGCCAACAACATTTGGTTTAAAACTTGGTCTTTGGTATGAAGAAATGAAACGTAACGTAGAGCGTTTCAAACAAGCTGCTGATACAGTTCGCGTTGGTAAATTATCTGGTGCGGTTGGTACATATGCAAATATTGATCCATTCGTAGAAAAGTATGTTTGTGAAAACTTAGGATTAGAAGCAGCACCAATTTCAACACAAACATTGCAACGTGATCGTCATGCACATTACATGTCAACACTTGCACTAATCGCAACATCTGTTGAAAAGATAGCAGTTGAGATTCGTGGTTTACAAAAGAGTGAAACACGTGAAGTTGAAGAGGCTTTCGCAAAAGGTCAAAAAGGTTCTTCTGCAATGCCGCATAAACGTAATCCAATTGGATCTGAAAATATGACTGGTTTAGCTCGTGTTATCCGCGGTTATATGATGACAGCTTACGAGAATGTTCCGTTATGGCATGAGCGTGATATCTCTCACTCTTCTGCAGAACGCGTAATTTTACCAGATGCTACAATTGCGTTAAATTACATGTTAAATCGCTTTGGTAATATCGTTAAAAACTTAACTGTATTCCCAGAGAATATGAAACGCAATATGACAAGAACATACGGCTTAATTTACTCTCAGCGCGTAATGCTTACACTAATTGACAAAGGCATGGTACGTGAAGAAGCTTATGATATCATACAGCCTAAAGCGATGGAGGCTTGGGAAACACAAGTACAATTTAAAGAGCTCATAGAAGCTGACGAGCGTATTACAAGTAAGTTAACGCAAGAAGAAATTAACGAATGTTTCAATTATGAACATCATATGCAACACGTTGATACAATCTTTGAACGCCTTGGATTAAACGAAGCGTAAAATTTCATATGGCACAGAATAGAGTCATTCTGTGCCATTCTTTATAAAAATATTATTCACATTTTTCAAACTACAGGGGGCTTGCGAAATGCAAAAGCTAGAATTGCTGTATGAAGGTAAGGCAAAAAGAATTTATCGTACAGAAGCAGCAGATATGGTTTGGGTAGAGTACAAAGATAGTGCGACTGCTTTCAATGGGGAGAAAAAAGCGACAATTACAGGAAAAGGTCGTTTGAACAATGAGATTACAACTTTATTGTTCAGAAAGTTACAAGAAGTCGGAATTGAAACGCACTTTGTGGAGAAGTTATCTGATACAGAACAACTTGTCAAAAAGGTGAGTATTATTCCATTAGAAGTTGTCACAAGAAACGTAATTGCAGGTAGTCTTTCAAAAAGACTAGGAATGGAAGAAGGAACTGCTCTTACAACACCAATCGTAGAATTTTACTACAAAGATGATGATTTAGGAGATCCACTTGTAACGGAAGATCATATTCGTTTGTTAAATGTTGCAACACCAGAGCAAGTAAGCGTATTACGAGATGCAGCTCTACAAATCAATCAAGTGTTGATTGAGCATTTCGCAAGCTGTCGTGTAAGATTAGTAGATTTCAAATTAGAGTTTGGCGTAACAGAAGAAGGGGAAATCATATTAGCAGATGAAATTTCACCAGATACTTGCCGTTTATGGGATGAAACGAGCAATGAAAAATTTGATAAAGATGTATTCCGTCGTGATCTTGGGAATTTAACAGAAGCATATGAAGAAATTTTAAAACGTTTAGGGGGAGCTTCACATGTATAAAGTTAAGGTATATATAACGTTAAGAGAAAGTGTATTAGATCCACAAGGAACTGCGGTAAAGGGAGCACTTCATAGTCTTTCATTTACAGAAGTACAAGACGTTCGAATCGGAAAGTATATGGAATTAACAATTGATAAATCAGTATCTGATTTGGATAGCAAGGTAAAAGAAATGTGCGAAAAACTATTAGCAAACGTTGTAATGGAAGACTATCGTTATGAAGTTGAGGAGGTTGTCGCACAGTGAAATTTGCCGTAATAGTATTTCCAGGTTCGAACTGTGATGTTGATATGTTTCATGCAATTAAAGATGAGCTTGGCGAAGAAGTAGATTACGTTTGGCATGATACAGAGAACTTAGATGAGTATGATGCGATTCTATTACCAGGTGGGTTCTCTTACGGTGACTACTTACGCTGTGGTGCTATTTCTCGCTTTGCTAATGCAATGAAAGCAGTGCAAAAAGCTGCTGAGCAAGGAAAGCCGATTTTAGGTGTATGTAATGGATTCCAGATTCTTGTTGAATCAGGATTACTACCAGGAGCATTAATGAGAAACGAAAACTTAAAGTTTATGTGCCGTACTGTTCAGTTACGTGTTGAAAATAATGAAACGATGTTTACATCACAATATGAAAAAGATGAAGTAATTAACATTCCAATTGCACATGGCGAAGGAAATTACTATTGTGATGAAGCGACCCTTAAACAATTAGAAGAGAATAATCAAATCGCATTCCGTTACGTAGAAAATCCGAATGGAAGCGTTTCAGATATTGCAGGTATTGTAAATGAAAAAGGAAATGTTCTTGGTATGATGCCACACCCAGAGCGTGCTGTAGATGAATTACTTGGCGGTGCTGAAGGGTTAAAAGTCTTTCAATCTATCTTAAAACAGTGGAGGGAAACATATGTCGTTAATGCTTGAGCCAAATCCAACACAAATTAAAGAAGAGCGTATATATGCGGAAATGGGGCTAACAGACGAAGAGTTTGCCATGGTTGAAAAGATTTTAGGCCGTTTGCCGAATTATACAGAAACGGGACTATTCTCTGTTATGTGGTCTGAACATTGTAGTTATAAAAATTCAAAGCCAGTTCTTCGTAAGTTTCCAACGACAGGTGAGCGTGTCTTACAAGGACCTGGAGAAGGCGCTGGAATTGTAGATATCGGTGATAATCAAGCGGTTGTATTTAAAATGGAAAGTCATAACCATCCTTCTGCAATTGAGCCATATCAAGGGGCAGCAACAGGCGTTGGTGGTATTATTCGCGATGTATTCTCTATGGGCGCACGTCCGGTAGCTCTATTAAACTCACTTCGTTTCGGTGAATTACAATCACCACGTGTGAAATATTTATTCGAAGAAGTAGTAGCAGGAATCGCAGGATACGGTAACTGCATCGGTATTCCTACTGTTGGTGGAGAAGTACAGTTTGATCCATGTTATGAAGGAAATCCACTTGTAAATGCAATGTGTGTAGGCCTAATTAATCATGAAGATATAAAAAAAGGGCAAGCACATGGTGCTGGTAATACAGTAATGTACGTAGGAGCATCAACTGGTCGTGATGGTATTCATGGTGCAACATTCGCATCTGAAGAGTTATCTGAAAGCTCAGAAGCGAAGCGTCCGGCAGTTCAAGTAGGGGATCCATTTATGGAGAAACTTCTTATTGAAGCATGTTTAGAACTTATTCAGTCTGATGCACTTGTTGGAATTCAAGATATGGGAGCTGCTGGTTTAACATCATCTTCTGCAGAAATGGCAAGTAAAGCAGGTATGGGTATTGAAATGTACTTAGATGATGTACCGCAGCGTGAAACAGGAATGACTCCATATGAAATGATGTTATCTGAATCACAAGAGCGTATGTTAATCGTTGTGAAAAAGGGTAGAGAGCAAGAAATAGTAGATTTATTTGAGAAGTATGGTCTTGCAGCAGTTACGATGGGGAAAGTAACTGAGGATAAAATGCTTCGCTTATTCCATAAAGACGAAATGGTAGCTGAAGTACCAGCGGATGCTCTTGCAGAAGAAGCGCCAATTTATTATAAACCGTCAAAAGAAGCAGCATACTTTGCTGAGTTCCAGCAGATGAAAATGGAAACACCGCAAGTAGAGGATTATAAAGAAACATTATTATCTCTATTACAACAACCAACGATTGCAAGTAAAGAGTGGGTATATGATCAATATGATTATCAAGTGCGCACAAGCACAGTTGTTACACCAGGTTCAGATGCAGCGGTTGTACGTGTACGCGGTACAGAAAAAGGATTAGCAATGACGACAGATTGTAACTCTCGCTACATTTATTTAGATCCAGAAGTGGGCGGTAAAATTGCAGTAGCAGAGGCAGCACGTAATATCGTATGTTCTGGCGGGGAGCCACTTGCAATTACAGATTGCTTAAACTTCGGTAACCCAGAAAAACCAGAAATCTTCTGGCAAATTGAGAAATCAGTAGACGGTATGAGTGAAGCTTGCCGCAAGTTACAAACGCCAGTTATCGGCGGGAATGTATCAATGTATAACGAGCGTAGTGGTGAAGCTGTATATCCAACACCAACTGTTGGGATGGTTGGACTTGTACACGATTTAAAACACGTAACAACACAAGAATTTAAACAAGCTGGCGATTTAGTTTATGTAATTGGAGAGACGAAAGCTGAGTTTGGCGGAAGTGAATTACAGAAAATGATCTATGGGAAAATTTTCGGTCAATCACCAAGCATCGATCTAGATGTAGAATTAAAACGCCAAAAACAATTACTAGCAGCAATTCAAGCTGGACTTGTTCAATCTGCACATGATGTTGCAGAAGGTGGTTTAGCAGTTGCAATTACTGAAAGTGCAATTGGTGCTAACGGTTTAGGTGCTACTGTGAAATTAGATGGAGAAGCAACAGCAGTATTATTTGCAGAATCACAATCTCGCTTCGTTATAACTGTAAAACGTGAAAATAAAGAAGCATTTGAGAAAGCGGTTGAAGCAATTCAAGTTGGAGAAGTTACAAATACAAATGAAGTAACAATTCATAATGAAGAAAATGAAGTATTACTTACAGCAAATGTAGATGAAATGAGAAAGGCTTGGAAAGGGGCAATCCCATGCTTACTGAAATAAAGGGGTTAAATGAAGAATGTGGCGTTTTCGGAATTTGGGGGCATGAAAATGCAGCACAAGTTTCGTACTATGGATTGCACAGTTTACAGCACCGTGGGCAAGAGGGCGCAGGCATTGTTGTAAATAATGGGGAAAAGATCGTCGGTCACAAGGGATTAGGTTTAATATCAGAAGTGTTTTCAAGAGGTGAGCTAGAGGGATTAAACGGGAAATCAGCAATTGGACACGTACGATATGCAACAGCTGGTGGAAGTGAAGTTGCTAACGTTCAGCCATTATTATTCCGTTTTTCTGATCATAGCATGGCGTTAGCTCATAACGGAAATTTAATTAACGCAAAAATGCTTCGTCGTGAATTAGAGGCAGAGGGAAGTATTTTTCAAACAAGTTCAGATACAGAAGTACTTTTACACCTCATTAAACGTAGTACAAAAGATTCTTTAATTGATAGTGTAAAAGAGGCCCTAAATAAAGTGAAAGGTGCGTTTGCATATCTTTTACTAACTGGAAATGAAATGATCGTTGCGCTAGATCCAAATGGATTCCGTCCTCTTTCAATTGGAAAGATGGGGGATGCTTACGTTGTAGCATCGGAAACATGTGCTTTCGATGTAGTTGGTGCAACATACATTCGTGATGTAGAACCTGGTGAATTGCTTATTATCAATGATGAAGGAATTCACGTAGATCGTTTTACAAATGAAGTAGACCATGCGATTTGCAGTATGGAATACATTTACTTTGCACGTCCAGATTCTAATATCGCTGGTATTAATGTTCATGCAGCACGCAAAAACATGGGGAAACGTTTAGCGGCGGAAGCTCCTATTGAAGCTGATGTTGTTACTGGTGTACCAGACTCTAGTATTTCAGCAGCAATTGGTTATGCGGAGGCGACAGGAATTCCGTATGAGTTAGGATTAATTAAAAATCGTTACGTTGGACGTACGTTTATTCAACCTTCTCAAGAACTGCGTGAGCAAGGGGTTAAGATGAAGCTCTCAGCAGTAAGAGGTGTAGTTGAAGGAAAACGAGTTGTTATGATTGACGATTCTATCGTAAGAGGAACGACAAGTAAACGAATTGTTCGTATGCTTCGCGAGGCTGGAGCGACAGAAGTCCATGTAAGAATTGCTTCACCACCTCTTAAGTATCCATGCTTCTATGGCATTGATATTCAAACGAGAAAAGAATTAATTGCAGCAAATAATACAATAGAAGAAATCCGTCAAATCATCGGAGCAGATTCTTTAACATTTTTAAGTGAAGATGGATTAGTAGATGCAATTGGACGCCCATATGAAGGGAAATACGGTGGTCTATGTATGGCTTACTTCAATGGAGACTATCCAACAGCTCTTTATGATTATGAGCAAGAGCTTTTAGAAAGTATGAAATAAGAAGAAAAAAGCTTCTACTTCTTTTGATGTAGAAGCTAGCTTCTTTCTTAAAACGGCCGCCCTGGATGGGGAGAAATTAAAAGACGAGGTGTAAAAAACGATGGCGAATGCATATAAGCAAGCAGGAGTAGATATTGAAGCTGGATATGAAGCGGTATCTCGCATGAAAAAACACGTACAAACAACAATGAGAAAAGAAGTGCTAGGCGGTTTAGGCGGTTTTGGAGGTATGTTTGATCTATCAAAATTTGCATTAGAAGAACCTGTATTAGTATCTGGAACAGATGGCGTGGGAACGAAATTGATGCTCGCTTTTATGGCAGATAAACATGACACAATTGGTATTGATGCAGTAGCAATGTGTGTAAATGATATTGTTGTCCAAGGAGCAGAGCCGCTTTTCTTCCTTGATTATATTGCTTGTGGTAAAGCTGAACCTAGTAAAATTGAAAACATCGTCAAAGGTATATCAGAGGGCTGTCGCCAAGCTGGTTGTGCATTAATTGGTGGAGAAACAGCTGAAATGCCAGGAATGTATTCTACGGAAGAATACGATTTAGCTGGTTTTACAGTTGGAATTGTTGATAAAAAGAAAATTGTAACAGGTGAAAAGATTGAAGCTGGTCACGTATTAATTGGCTTAGCATCTAGCGGTATTCATAGTAACGGTTATTCTTTAGTAAGAAAAGTACTACTAGAAGATGGAGAGCTATCTTTAGATCGTATTTACGGACGTTTAGAACTACCTCTTGGTGAAGAATTATTAAAACCAACGAAAATTTATGTCAAACCTATTTTAGAACTATTGAAGAAACATGAAGTATACGGTATGGCACATATTACAGGTGGTGGATTCATTGAAAATATTCCACGTATGTTGCCAGAAGGAATCGGTGCGGAAATTGAATTAGGATCTTGGCAAGTTCAACCGATTTTTAGTTTACTTCAAGAGGTTGGAAAACTAGAAGAGAAAGAAATGTTCAATATTTTTAACATGGGTATTGGTATGGTAGTAGCAGTAAAGGAAGAAGAGGCAAAAGATATTGTTCGTCTTCTTGAGGAACAAGGCGAGAAAGCTCATATTATTGGACACACTGTACAAGGATCTGGTGTTACCTTTATTGAGGGAACAGAAGTATGAGTAGATTAGCAGTTTTTGCTTCTGGGAGCGGCTCTAACTTTCAATCTCTTATTAATGCGGTAGAAGAAAAAAGATTGGATGCAGATATTAGTTTATTAGTATGTGATAAACCAGAGGCACGCGCTATTGGACGGGCACATTATCACCATATTCCGTGTTTCACCTTTTCAGCGAAAGCATATGAGTCAAAAGAAGCATTTGAAAGAGAGATATTAAAGAAGCTAGAAGAGTATGAAATTGATTATGTTATTTTAGCTGGATATATGCGTTTAATTGGACCGACTTTACTAGCAGCATACGGCGGAAAAATTATTAATATTCATCCATCACTATTACCGAGTTTTCCAGGTAAAGATGCTGTTGGTCAAGCGTTAGAAGCAGGTGTGAAAGTAACTGGAGTAACGATTCATTATGTAGATGCAGGTATGGATACAGGTCCAATTATTGCGCAAGAAGCAGTAGTTGTTTCTGAAGGGGATACGAGAGAAAGCTTACAAAAGAAAATTCAACAAGTTGAACATAAATTATACGTAAATACAGTGAATCAAATTGTTCAGTCTGTGAAAAAACCAACTGTTAACTAACATACAACCAGGGGTGAAGGATAAATGAAAAAGCGTGCATTAGTAAGTGTTTCAGATAAAACAGGAGTAGTAGAATTTGTTAAAGGTTTACTTGAACAAGGGATTGAAGTTATTTCAACAGGTGGTACGAAAAAATTATTAGAAGAAAACGGCTTGCAAGTAATTGGTATTTCTGAAGTAACTGGTTTCCCAGAAATTATGGATGGCCGTGTAAAAACATTACATCCAAATATTCATGGTGGTCTATTAGCAGTTCGTGATAATGAAACGCATGTAGCGCAAATGAATGAATTAGGTATTCAACCAATTGACTTTGTTGTTGTTAACTTATACCCATTTAAAGAAACAATCGCTAAGCCTGATGTAACATTTGCTGATGCAATTGAAAATATTGATATCGGTGGCCCAACAATGATTCGCTCTGCTGCGAAAAATCATAAATTTGTATCGGTAATTGTAGATCCAGTAGATTATGATGTTGTATTAGCAGAACTGAAAGAGAACGGTGAAGTAACAGAGGAAACGAAATGTAAATTAGCAGCGAAAGTATTCCGTCATACAGCGGCATATGATGCGTTAATTTCTAATTACTTAACAAAGCAAATGGGCGAAGAAAGCCCAGAAACAGTAACGGTGACATTTGAGAAAAAACAAGATTTACGCTATGGCGAAAATCCACATCAAAAAGCAACGTTCTATAAAGCACCATTCGCAGCAACGTCTTCTGTTGCATATGCAGAACAATTGCACGGTAAAGAATTATCTTACAACAATATTAATGATGCGGATGCAGCGCTTAGCATCGTGAAAGAATTTACAGAACCGGCAGTAGTAGCGGTAAAACATATGAATCCATGTGGTGTTGGAGTAGGCATGGATATTCATGAAGCATACACACGTGCTTATGAAGCGGATCCAGTATCAATCTTCGGCGGTATTATTGCAGCAAATCGTGAAATTGATAAAGCTACAGCAGAAAAGTTACACGAAATTTTCTTAGAAATTATTATTGCACCTTCGTTCTCACAAGAAGCTTTAGAAGTGTTACAAAGTAAGAAAAACTTGCGCATACTAACTGTAAATATTGAAAAGGCAACGACTGCAAGCAAAAAGCTAACTTCTGTACAAGGTGGTCTTCTTGTTCAAGAGGAAGATACATTATCATTAGATGAAAGTGCAATTTCAATTCCAACGAAACGTGAACCGTCAGAGCAAGAATGGAAAGATTTAAAACTAGCTTGGAAAGTTGTAAAGCATGTGAAATCAAATGCAATTGTTTTAGCGAAAGATGATATGACAATTGGTGTTGGTGCTGGACAAATGAACCGTGTAGGTTCTGCGAAGATTGCAATCACACAAGCTGGCGAAAAAGCACAAGGTAGCGCACTTGCATCTGATGCTTTCTTCCCAATGCCAGATACAGTAGAAGAAGCAGCAAAAGCTGGAATTACAGCGATCATTCAACCAGGCGGATCGATTCGTGATGAAGATTCTATTAAAATGGCAGATGCGTATGGGATTACGATGGTGTTCACTGGCGTACGTCATTTCAAACATTAATAGAGGATGTTTAAAAAGTCCGGTCAAGATAACTGTCGCATGTCGTCGTTGCAATGCCAGTGCGGTACTCATGTAGGAAAGCTACACTCCGTGTCCTCCTGGCAAATGCGCCTCGACCTGCTCGGTTCTCTAGATCCTCCTTTTTAAACTTTGCTTGATATGGATGTTTAAAAGGTCCGGTCGAGATAACCTTCGCATGTCGTCGTTGCAATGCCAGTGCGGTACTCATGTAGGAAAGCTACACTCCGTGTCCTCCTGGCAAATGCGCCTCGACCTGCTCGGTTCTC
>NZ_JBHWYR010000071.1:0-10516 GCF_042728695.1 Bacillus sp. NPDC060175 | reverse complement strand
TAGATCCTCCTTTTTAAACTTACATTGATATGAAAACAAACTAGGAGCATAGCTTCTAGTTTGTACTTATTTAATTATTGGGGGATGAAATATGAATGTTTTAGTAATCGGCCGTGGTGGACGTGAGCATGCTTTAGCTTGGAAGTTTGCACAATCTGAAAAGGTAGAAAAAATATATGTAGCTCCAGGTAATGAAGGTATGCGAGACGTTGCAACACCAGTTGATATTGATGAGAATGATTTTGATGCATTAGTCTTATTTGCAAAAGAAAACAATGTAGGCTTAACTTTCGTTGGACCAGAAATTCCACTTATGAATGGAATCGTTGATCGCTTTAAGGAAGAGGGACTTCGTGTATTTGGGCCTAATAAAGCGGCTGCTGTTATTGAAGGTAGTAAAGCTTTTACAAAAGAATTGATGAAAAAGTATGATATTCCAACTGCGGCATATGAAACTTTTACAGACTATGAAGAGGCAGTAAAGTACATTCAGAAAGTTGGTGCACCGATCGTAATTAAGGCAGATGGGTTAGCTGCTGGTAAAGGTGTAACCGTAGCAATGACGCTTGAAGAGGCATTGCAAGCTGTGAAAGAAATGCTACAAGATGTGAAATTCGGCGCAGCAAGCAAGAAGGTCGTTATTGAAGAGTTTTTAGATGGACAAGAATTTTCATTAATGGCATTTGTAAATGGAACAACTGTGCATCCAATGGTAATTGCTCAAGATCATAAACGAGCTTTTGATGGCGATAAAGGTCCTAATACAGGCGGAATGGGTGCATATTCCCCAGTACCACAAATTCCGGAGTTAGCGGTTCAAGAAGCGATTCAAACAGTATTACATCCAACTGCTAAAGCGATGATCCAAGAAAATCGTTCGTTTACAGGAATTTTATATGCGGGGCTTATTTTAACGAATGATGGTCCAAAGGTAATTGAGTTCAATGCACGCTTTGGCGATCCTGAAACGGAAGTTGTATTACCACGCTTAGAAAATGATTTAGTTGATGTATGTAACGCTGTATTAGATGAAAGTGAATTAACGTTAGAATGGTCAAAGGAAGCAGTTATTGGTGTCGTACTGGCTTCGAAAGGATATCCAGAAGCATATAAAAAAGGTGAAATTATTAACGGATTAGATGCACTACAAGATGTGATTGTTTTCCATGCGGGTACAGCGATGAAACATGGTGACTTTGTAGCAAACGGTGGCCGTGTATTATTTGTTGCTTGTAAGGCGAATAGTTTACAAGAAGCGAAAGATAAGGTCTATAAAGAAATCGGTAAAATTGAGAGTGATGGTTTATTTTACCGAAGTGATATAGGATATCGTGCAATTGGGCATGAGATGACGAGAAGCTAATGTATAAAAAATCCCGCTGATTTCTCAGTGGGATTTTTATGCATCTTTATCTTTTTTTAATTTCCCTTTTTGCTTTGCCATTTCTCGAAGTAAATACTCGATGTGTGCATTGACGCTACGAAACTCATCATTCGCCCATTTTTCGATGACTGCGTGTAATTCAGGATCAATACGTAATGGAAAGCTTTTCTTTTTAGCCATAATTATTTACAACCTTTAATATAGGCTTCCTGTATTAATAACTGGTTGCGCACCTTTATCTGAAACGATGGCAACTAATAAATTGTTCACCATATTTGCTTTACGCTCGTCATCGAGTTCCAGTACGCCTTCTTCATCTAACATATGGATTGAATCTTTCGCCATCTTCACAGCACCTTCAACAATCTCTTTTCTAGCAGCTAATACTGCTTTTGCTTGTTGACGTTGGAGCATTGCATGGGCAATTTCTGTTGCGTAAGCTAAATGTGTTAAACGAGTTTCTAATACTTCTACGCCAGCGATTTCAAGTCGTGCTTCTAACTCACGCTTTAATTCTTCAGAGATCTCTTCAGTATTTCCTCGTAACGTGATGCAAGTTTCATCTTGGAAATTATCATAAGGATATTTTGTAGCAACGTGGCGAATTGCTGTTTCACTTTGAATTTCTACGAATCGATCGTAATGCTCAACACCAAACATTGCTTTTGCGGAATCAACAACTTTATATACGATAACGGCTGCAATTTCAATTGGATTGCCCTCAACATCGTTTACTTTTAATTTCTTACTGTTAAAGTTTTCAACACGTAAAGATACAGTTTGACGAAACGCGAATGGAATTGTTAAAAATAAACCATTTTGACGAATTGTTCCTAAATAACTACCGAAGAACGTAATAACTTTCGCTTGATTAGGTTGAACGATACCGATACCTGTAGCTAAAACAGATGCTAATATGAGAGCTAAAATAGCTATTACAAACATTTCTTGTACCAGGCAAAATACACCGATAGCGGCTAAAACTAAAATTCCAATAACGCCGAGAAATCCATTGACATAAAATACTTGTTTTTCTTTCATATGATCGCCTCCTTGATATAAAAATGATATCACTTTTATATCATTACATGCAAGGGGGTTAAACCTAATTTTCTGAATTTTATTGTTTGATATCTTTTATGTACGTTTTAAGGGTAAAAAAAGAATGTACGTTCTGTTTGTGGTAAAATAAAGAAGACTTAACCGCCCACTGCAGCAGCTAAGTCTCTTTGAGAGCATCTTGCATCGTGACAAATGATTCAAAGCGGTTTTGCCAGGATTAATTCTTCAATCGCTGACTCAATCTCTTTGTCAGAAGTGTCATAACTTCCATTTGACTTTGGTTTGTCATGACTGGAAGCTTGCTTAACTTCCTCTTTATTATGGCCTTTTTCAGTAAAGTTCATGCTAGGCATTTTAAATGCGCTCATATTCATATATTTTCCAAACTTACAGGCTTCAACAATAGGGCAGAAACGAACGATTCCCTCCGCAATTTTCATGGCACCAATCCATAGCAAAACTTTAGACCAAGTGCACCAAGGTTTACGTACGAGTTTAGCTGTACTACAACCGAAGAGGATGAGTCCGAGTGTAATTCGAATTAGAGCACTAATTGTGCCGATGTTTTGCTTCATTAGAAAAACACTCCTTTTTGATGAACTTCGAAATAGAAATACTATTTCATTTGTTAGTATTCCGTATAAGCTTTTTGATATGTAATCCAACATTTGACGTTGAAAAAGATGTTGGATTGGGCGTGTGTGTAGGAAGCTTTTTTTGTTATAATGAAAGAATGCGTAAAAGGAAGTTCAAAAAGTCCGGTAAAGATAGCTGTCGCATTTCATCGTTGCATACGGCCAGTCCGGTACTCATGTAGGGAAAACTACATTCCGTTCCTCCAGGCGAATGCGCCTCGACCTGCTCGGCTCTCTATATCCTCCTTTTTGAACAAATATAGTAAGGAAGTTCAAAAAGTCTGGTAAAGATATAGCAAGGAATTTAAAAACTCCTGATAAAAATTAACTGTTATTTTGAACAGAAATATAGATATAACTAGAGAAAAGAAAGGGTGTTTTCATGTACGATATTTCCAAATGGAAACATGTATTTAAGCTTGATCCAAATAAGGAGTTAAGTGACGAACATTTAGAAATGATTTGTGAATCTGGAACGGATGCTGTTATTGTAGGCGGAAGTGATGGAGTTACAATTGATAACGTATTACACATGCTAGTTAGCATTCGTAGATATGCAGTTCCTTGTGTGTTAGAGGTTTCTGATTTGGAAGCAATTACACCGGGATTTGATTTTTATTACATCCCAAGTGTTTTAAATAGCCGAAAAGTAGAATGGGTAACAGGTGTTCATCATGAGGCATTGAAAGAATTTGGGGATATTATGGACTGGGACGAAATTTTCATGGAAGGGTATTGTGTTTTAAATCCAGAAGCGAAAGTAGCCCAGCTTACAGATGCAAAATGTGATTTAACAGAAGATGATGTTATTGCATATGCACGTTTAGCAGACAAGCTATTACATTTACCGATATTCTATTTAGAATATAGCGGGACGTATGGAGATATTGAACTTGTTAAAAATGTAAAAGCAGAATTGAAGCAAGCTAAGCTATATTATGGCGGTGGTATTTCTAATGCAGAACAAGCGAAAGAAATGGCACAGTATGCTGATACAGTAGTTGTTGGAAATGTTATTTATGATGATATAAAATTGGCGTTAAAAACAGTTAAAGCAGTAAAAGGAGAGTAGGTGCAGGCGCATATGAGTACGACAGATAGGTTATTAAATGGTTTAAATCCGCAGCAACAAAAAGCAGTACAAACAACAAATGGAGCACTTCTATTAATGGCAGGCGCAGGTAGTGGGAAAACACGTGTGTTAACACACCGTATTGCGTATTTACTTGGTGAAAAAGGTGTGGCGCCATGGAATGTACTAGCAATTACCTTTACAAATAAAGCTGCTCGTGAAATGCGTGAGCGTATTGATAAACTTGTTGGACCAGAAGCAGAAGATATTTGGATTTCTACGTTCCACTCTATGTGTGTACGTATTTTACGACGTGATATTGACCGCATTGGGATTAATCGTAACTTTACGATTTTAGATGCAGGTGATCAGTTAACTGTAGTAAAGAAAATTATGAAGGAGCGCAATATTGACCCGAAGAAGTTTGAACCACGCTCTATTTTAGCGGGTATTAGTAATGCGAAAAATGAACTGTTATCTGCAGATAAATATGCAAAAAAAATTACAACCGCTGATCCATATGAAAAATTAACGAGCGATGTATATACAGAATATCAAAAACGCCTTCTGAAAAATAACTCATTAGACTTTGATGATTTAATTATGACGACGATTCAGCTATTTGAACGTGTTCCAGAAGTGCTAGAGTTCTATCAGCGTAAGTTCCAATATATTCACGTTGATGAGTATCAAGATACGAACAAAGCCCAGTACCTTCTTGTTAAACATTTGGCATCACGTTTTAAAAACCTTTGTGTTGTTGGTGATTCGGATCAGTCTATTTACCGCTGGCGCGGGGCTGACATTTCTAACATTTTGTCATTCGAAAAAGACTATGAAAATGCGCAAGTTATTCTGTTAGAACAAAACTATCGTTCATCACAAAATATTTTAAATGCAGCTAATGCTGTAATTGAAAAAAATTCAAACCGTAAACCGAAGAAATTATGGACAGACAATCAAATTGGGAGCAAAATCTCGTATTATCGTGCTGCAACCGAAAAGGACGAAGCGTATTTTGTTGCGAAAAAAATTCGTGATGATATTCAAATGGGGAACCGAAAATATACTGATTTTGCAGTGTTATATCGTACAAATGCCCAGTCTCGTATGATCGAGGAGATTTTCCTGAAATCTAATATCCCTTACAAAATTGTGGGCGGTACTAAGTTCTACGACCGTAAAGAGATTAAAGACATTTTGGCGTACTTACGTTTAATTGGGAATCCAGATGATGAGATTAGTTTCGCGCGTATTATTAACATGCCAAAGCGCGGGGTTGGTGCGACTTCTATTGATAAAATTATTAATTACGGTGTACAAAATGGAATTTCATTAACTGCTGTATTAGATGAGATTGAGCATGTTGGAGTAAGTGCAAAAATTACAAAGGCAGTAAAAGAATTCGCAGGTTTATTACACAACTGGGTAAATATGCAAGAGTATTTATCTGTTACGGAATTAGTAGAAGAAGTTATTGAAAAAACAGGCTATCGCGATATGTTGAAAAATGAGCGTTCTTTAGAAGCAGAAGGTCGTTTAGAAAACTTAGACGAGTTTTTATCTGTTACGCAAACATTCGAATCTCAAAGTGAAGATAAGAGCCTTGTTGCATTCTTAACGGACTTAGCTCTTGTTGCGGATATTGATCGTGTAGATGAAGATCCAACTGCTGGTGAAGAAGTTATTTTAATGACGATGCACTCAGCAAAAGGGTTAGAGTTCCCAGTTGTCTTTATTGTTGGTTTAGAGGAAGGGATATTCCCGCATACTCGTTCTCTTATGGAAGAGGATGAAATGCAAGAAGAGCGTCGTCTTGCTTATGTAGGTATTACTCGTGCAGAAGAAGAGTTATACTTATCCAATGCGCAAATGCGTACTTTATTTGGTAGAACAAGTATGAATGCAGCATCTCGATTTATTACAGAAATTCCGGCAGAATTGGTGGAATCATTAAATGAAACAGCACCGAAGCGTGAAACTTCGTTTGGTACAAAAGGAAGAACGACAAGCGCAACTACAACACGTTCTCGTTCAGCTTTCGTGCGTCCGGCTGTTAAGACAACAGGTGGCGAGCAAATTGGCTGGGCAGTAGGCGATAAAGCTTCTCACCAGAAGTGGGGAGTCGGTACAGTTGTAAGTGTAAAGGGTGAAGGTGATGCAAAAGAGTTAGATATTGCGTTCCCAAGCCCAATTGGTGTTAAACGTTTATTAGCAAAATTTGCACCTGTGACGAAACAATAGGAAAGGACTGAGGATATGTCAAAAGAGATAACAAAAAAACGTATAGAAGAACTGCGTGATTTGTTAAATACATTTAACTATCAATATCACGTATTAGACAATCCTTCTGTTTCTGATGCGGAATATGACCGTGATATGCAGGAGCTTATGAAATTAGAAGCAGAGAACCCTGAATTTGTAACGGAAGACTCCCCCTCTATTCGAGTTGGGGGAGCTGTACTTGATATATTTGAAAAGGTAACGCATAAATCACCGATGTTAAGTTTAGGTAACGCATTTAATGAAGGAGATTTGCGTGATTTTGACCGAAGAGTACGTCAAGGAATTGATGATACGAATGTAAGATATATATGCGAATTAAAAATTGACGGACTTGCTGTTTCACTTCATTATGAAAAAGGGCGCTTTATTCAAGGTGCAACACGTGGTGATGGTGTAACGGGTGAAGATATTACCCAAAACTTGAAAACGATTAAAGCAATTCCACTTCGATTAAATGAAGAAGTAACGTTAGAAGCGCGAGGCGAGGCTTATATGCCGAAGCGTTCATTCGTTAAATTAAATGAGGAAAAAGAGCAAAATGGTGAAGATGTATTTGCGAATCCACGTAATGCGGCAGCAGGATCGATACGCCAACTTGATCCGAAAATTGCAGCGAAGCGTAACTTATCTATGTTTGTGTATGGTCTTGCTAATGTAGAAGAAAAAACAATTCCATCCCACAGTGAATCGCTGGATTTCTTAGGTGAGCTTGGATTTAAGACGAATCCAAATCGTCGTACATGTGAAACAATTGAAGATGTAATAGCGTATGTAGCAGAGTGGCAAGAAAAACGTCCGCATCTTGATTATGAGATTGATGGAATCGTTATAAAAGTAGACGATGTTGCTATTCAAGAAAGCTTAGGAACTACAGCAAAGAGTCCAAGATGGGCAATAGCTTATAAATTCCCAGCTGAAGAAGTTGTGACGAGATTAACAGGGATTGAATTAAGTGTCGGCCGCACAGGGGTTGTAACACCAACTGCGGAGCTCGAGCCAGTTAGAGTGGCTGGTACTATCGTTCGTCGTGCTTCTTTACATAACGAAGATTTAATTCGTGAAAAGGATATTCGAATTGGTGACTACGTTGTTGTGAAAAAGGCTGGAGATATCATTCCTGAAGTTGTGAACGTTATTTTTGATAAGCGTACTGGTGAGGAAGAAGAATATCATATGCCAACGCATTGTCCAGCATGTGAGAGTGAACTTGTTCGTTTAGAAGAAGAAGTAGCACTTCGATGTATAAATCCGACTTGTCCAGCTCAAATTCGTGAAGGATTAATCCATTTCGTTTCAAGAAATGCAATGAATATTGATGGACTTGGAGAACGTGTAATTACACAACTCTTTGATGCGGATTATATTCGTACGTTTGCTGATTTATATTCATTGACGAAAGAGCAATTATTACAACTAGAACGTTTCGGTGAAAAATCAGCAACAAATCTAGTACAAGCAATTGAGAACTCTAAGGAAAACTCATTAGAGCGATTATTATTCGGTCTTGGTATTCGCCACGTCGGTGTGAAAGCCGCACGTACATTTGCTGAGCATTTCGAAACGATGGATGAGCTTGTGAAAGCAACGGAAGAAGAACTAAAAACAATTAACGAGATTGGTGAAAAAATGGCTCAATCCGTTGTAACGTATTTCGATAATGAAGACGTATTAGAGCTATTACAACAATTTAAAGAGTATGGCGTGAACATGGCATACAAAGGTATAAAAGTTGCTGATCTACAAAATGTTGAATCGTACTTTGCAGGAAAAACTGTCGTCTTAACAGGGAAATTAGAAGTTATGGGACGCAGTGAAGCAAAGAAGAAGATTGAGGCATTAGGTGGAAAAGTAACAGGAAGTGTTAGTAAAAGTACGGATTTAGTTGTTGCTGGTGAAGCTGCTGGTTCGAAATTAGCGCAAGCAGAGAAGCACAATGTTGAAGTTTGGAATGAAGAGAGGTTCTTACAAGAGCTGAATAAGTAAGAGGTGCAAACTTACAATGAAAAAAATAGCGTTAGCGGTATTAAGTCTTAGCCTACTTGTAAGTGGGTGTAGTATGGGTTCCAATAAAGATGAAAAAGCAGTTGAGAAATCGGGGAAAGCGAAAGAACAAGCAGTTATCCCGAAATACTCCATTTCGGATGAATATTATAAGACAACGGTTCCATTTGATCCAGGTAAGGCACGTGGTTTAGTTGTACAAGGTTTAAATAGTCGCCTTGATATAGATGAATTTGAAACAGGACTAATGCGCATTGCCAAAGAATCATTTAGTACGAAAGATTATTTCTTTAAAGGCGGAAAGGTTCTAGATGCTCAAAATATACAAATGCTTGTAAAAAGGAAGCGTACAGATGCTGAACAAAAAGAGCTAGAGGATAAGTTGAAAAAAGATGCAGTTAAATTTCCGAATATCGGACTGAATCCAGCCTTAAGTGAAGGTTCGGAGTCACTAGAAGTGAAAAATAAAAAAAATCCAATGTATATCTCAAATATTTTAGAGCATGATTACTACGTACAAAAAGGTGGGAACGATGTTGAACCTGACGGCATTGTAATTGGATTAGCGATGAATTCTATTCAATATTATGAGGAAGAGCATGGGTATCCACGTGAAGCTGCAATCCCAGATGAAAAAATGTTAGCTGAAGGGAAAAGAATGGCACAAGAAATCTTGAAAGTCATGCATCAAAAAAACGCTAACACAAAAAATATTCCGATAACATTTGCAATTTATCGTCAAGGTCCAAAGTCTTCACTTGTGCCAGGGAATTTTGTTTCTTATGCTAAGGTAGAAAAAGGTAGTGAAACGGTTGAGGATTGGAAAGCAATCAATGAGAAATATTATTTGTTCCCGTCTGAACAAGCAAAAGCGGATAATAAACGTGAAGACCTTGCAAGGGTGTCAAACTTTAAAGCGAAGTTAAGTGAGTATTTCCAAGGTGATTATACAGCTGTTATCGGTACTGGAATGTATAGAGATGATGAATTAAAAGAAATGAAGCTCGATATTCCTGTCCAATTCAATGGGAAAGCTGAAGTAATTGGTTTTACACAATATGTAGCTGGACTTGTTATGGAATACTTCCCGAATTATATGAAAGTACAAGTAACAATTAAATCTGTAGAACGTCCAGAAGCAATTATTATACGTGAAGCGAAGCAAGATGAACCGTTTGTGAAAGTTTTAGATTAAAGATGAGAGCTGTTCCGTAAAGGAACAGCTTTTTTTCTTGAAAAATTTTGTTATAATTTTAAATGTTACAAATAAAGGGGTAAGGGGCAAAGTCATGGAAGAACTAAGCTTTCAAGTCATTATTTTATTAATTGCATTCGGGTTTTTAGCGGCTTTCATTGATTCGGTTGTTGGAGGGGGAGGGTTAATTTCGCTTCCTGCACTTATGTTTGTTGGTTTATCACCAGCTTCGGCAATCGCAACGAATAAATTAGCTGCAACGATGGGGACGCTTACGAGTACAATTTATTTTATTCGATCAGGCAAGGTGGATTTTCGGATTGTAGGAAAGTTAATCCCGTTAACTATTATTGGAGCAGTCGCAGGCGCTTTAGTAGTAAAGTTTATTCCACCTGATATTTTGCGTCCATTAGTGCTCGTAATGTTGGTTTTTATTGCTATTTATATTATTGCGAAAAAAGATTGGGGAAGTGCATCTACCTATAAAAAGATGACAAAAGGGAAAACATTAATGTTTTTCTTTGTTATTTTAATGATAGGGTTTTATGATGGATTTTTTGGACCAGGGACAGGATCCTTTTTAATTTTTGCATTTTTATTAATTGGTTTGGATTTTATTCAAGCGGCAGCATCTGGAAAACTTTTGAACTTCGTTAGTAATATCGTATCTTTAATTACTTTTTTATTTTTAGATGTGATTCATTTTGAATACGGTATAATTATGGGATTATCAATGATTTTAGGTGCGTATTTCGGATCGAAGTTTGCGGTTCAAAAAGGTGTTGGATATGTAAGGACTTTATTTTTGTTAGTTACTATTTTATTAATCGGGAAAAATGTTTTGGAATATACTCATATTTTTTAGATTCATACGTATGTAT
>NZ_JBHWYR010000070.1:0-23866 GCF_042728695.1 Bacillus sp. NPDC060175 | reverse complement strand
ATATATTGGTAGTGATATTATGAAAATCGGTAAATTTGGAGAAAAAAATAATTTAAGTATAGATACGATTAGACATTATATGGATCTCGGACTAATTATCCCTGAAAAGAAGGGTGGCCATTATTTTTTTGATGAGTATTGTCAAAAAGATATAGAGCTTATATTAGAATACAAATGGCTAGGATTTAGTTTGAATGAAATTAAAGAACTTTTTCTTTATAAAAGTTTAGCAAAATCTATGAATTACGAAAAAGATACTTTTTACCAATCTTTATTTAAATTGAAATATGAAAAGGTTAAACAAGAAATAAAGAGTTTAAAGGAAAGAAAAGATAAATTAAAGGAAGCGTTAAATGATTTATCTATAACAACTGAGATTTCTAATTCAATTTTAGGGGTAGATTTAAGGGTACTTAACTTTCTTACATGTTTTAAGTGTAGCGGAAATTTAATTCTTCAAGATGGAATTATTAATAGTAATCAAATTACGGAGGGGAATTTAACTTGTAATTGTGGCGAAGAGTATGTTATTGCTTCAGGGATTTTAACAGCAGGTAAATCATTTGAAACGTCTGACAGGGCTTCTTTTGAAGATCCTATTTCAGATTATATCCATGCAACTGATTCTTCTTATTTGGAGAATATACATAGAGTAGGAGAATGGGCGAAAAAGAAACTAAAACAACTAGATTTAAATGACAAGGTAATACTTGATATAGGATCGGGTCTTGGCTTCTTTTTACGAAATATTTATGAAGAGCTGCCGGAAGATTGCTTATATATTGCTGTTGATCGAGATTTGAATAAACTTCTATTTTTAAAAGATGTAATTGAAAAAAGAAATTCCAAAAGAAACATTCTTTTTATTTGCGCTGATTTTTTAAGTATACCTATTCAGAATCAGTCTGTTGATATTGTAATTGATCAGTCTGGTACAAGTAATTACAGTTTTGAGCATGAAAAATTTTTATTGAACGAATTAAACTATCTATTCAAACCTGATTGTTATTTATTAAGTTCATTTATTGTATTTAAAAATTTTGGCATAAATAGCCAAATTACAACTAGATTAAGAGATAATTTTACGTCTTCAAAAGTGAAGGGAGAAATCCAAAAGCTACAGTTTAATTCCATAGATGAAAGAACTTCAGAATATATAGAACGAGGGGGAAAATACGAGAATTTCTTTGTTCAAGGAGAAGAAATTTATACATATTCATTTTTCGGAAAAAGATGGGGTTAACCCCATCTTTTTTAATTTTTCTTTTAAAAGTTTTAATACTAGCATATTGATATTGGGTTGACCCGAGAACTTACACTGTACGTAATACAAAGTTAAGTGGGAGGGAAAAGTTATGGGGAGTTTACGATTACATTTACAAAATGAAAAAAGCAACCAAGAACTAAAAAATATTTGTCTCTATGTAATTGGGAAAACAGTATCAATATTTGGTAGCTCTATTTATAGTTTCGCATTAGGATTATATGTTTTACAAACAACCGGATCAGCATTAAATTTCGCAATCACACTCATTTTAGGAACGATTCCAATGATTGTTATGAATCCATTTGCTGGCGTAATCGCAGATAAGGTTGATAAAAAGAAACTAGTTGTTTGTATGGATCTACTAAATGGAGGCTTATTAATTGCTATTTATATAGTAAGCAGCAATTATGGATTAAACTTATTCATCATTTATGCTACTACCTTTCTTATGTCTGTATTTACAACATTCTTTGGAATAGGGTTAGAAGCCGCAAAACCAAATATCGTCTCTGAAAAGAGGTTAATGAGTATTAATTCTATAAGTAAAATTATTGATTCTGTATCTTTGATTCTCGGTCCTATGTTAGGTGGCATCGTTTTTGCTGTCTTAGATATAAAAACTTTTATAATTATAAATGGTATTTCATTTATTCTTTCGGGCATATCCATAATGTTTATTCACTTAAAATTGTTCAAGCACGACATAAATGAAGAATGTTTAATAAGAGAAATTAATTTTATTAAAGATTTAAAGGAGGGGTTTTCTTATTTACTTGAAAAAGAAAGCTTAAAGAATACATTTCATATTTTAATTTCGCTTAATTTCTTCTTAGGATTTGCTGTAACTGTTCCATTACCATACATTATTAACACAGTTCTCAATCTTAGTTCTAAGCAATTTGGTATCATTCAAGGGACTTTTCCAGTAGGGATGATAATTGGTGCAATTTTAGTAAAAAAGATAACTAATCGTTTTTCTTACTCTTATCTTTTGAAAAAGCTAGGTTCAATGTTGGCAGTTTTTATGATTATTTCAGGAATTCCAGTTCTATTCAAAAGTTTTGAAGTAAATGATTTTGTATACGTTATTACGTATTGTGTTGTTATGTTCTTTTTAGGGCTAATAATAGCGTTAATTGATATTCCTTTAATTTATTTCATGCAAAAAGAGATTCCTGATGAATATAGGGGGAGGGTACTCGGTATTGGATTAAGTATAGGTAAAATGATGCAGCCAATAGCATTGGCATTATCAGGATTATTATTAAATTATATCCCTGCTTACACGCTTCCAATTACAGGAGGGATAGTATTTCTTATTTTGAATAAGGCTTATTCAAATAAGTTGAACTTAGAAATTCATTCAAAAGATTATAGTGTTTTGCGTAGCTAAGTAAATTTGTTAAGTAACAAAAAGATGTTTATTTTGCAATAAAGTCCTTTAAAAAATAATAATGTTGTTTAAAAATCCTTCTTTAACTAAAGTGATAGATGGTCGAAGTAAAGGCAGTAATAAAAAAGTGCCAGTCCTAATGTGGACTGGCACTTTGTAAAATACAAAATTTATTATTTGATTTATCTATTTTGTATTTACTAATAAATGTGTTAATGCTTGCTTTAATGGTGTAGCCTGACGTTCTAATAAGAAATTCAAATGGGTATGTGTCGATTCTAATCCTCCTTCACGAATCCCTTTTTGAGTCATTACTAACATTGGAAGGTAGGCTTCAGGTACTCCAGCACCTTTTAACATTTCTTCATAAGAAGAGTCATCTACTTCTAATAAAGGAATTTCTTTTCCTAATACTTCACTTAATGTATCAACAAATTGCTGTTGTTTTAAATTTTCACCAGAAAGTTCATAAATCTTATTTTTGTGACCATCAGCTACCAAAACATTCGCTGCTGCTTCAGCTAAATCCGGACGATATACCCAACCGATTTTCCCTTCTCCTGCAGAAGTCACCCAAGGGGTACCAGCCATACAGCTTTGAATTGTACCAAGTTCATTTTCTACATACCAGTTGTTACGCAGAATCACATAAGGAATACCTGATTCAATAATTGCTACTTCACGTGCTCTATGCATGCCCGCTAGGAAGAAGTCATTTCCTTCTGCTCTTGTAACACTTGGATAAATAATTTATTTTACACCTGTTGCTTGGGCAGCTTCTACTGCATTTGTATGCTGACGTATAACTGTATCAAAGTCACCAAATGTTGACATGATGAATAAACGATCAACATCTTTGAATGCTGAAAACAAGGTTTCTTGATTTTCAAAATCCGTTACACGTACTTCTAAGCCTTGTTCCTTATAGCTAAGTGCTTTTTCAGACTTGTCATCACGTACACCAACAAGTATTTCTTCAATTGATAATCTGGTAAGTAAATACTCAACAATTTTAGAACCTAAATTTCCGTTTGCACCTGTTACTAAAACTTTCATACAATCTCCTCCGTTACATACAGCGTTATTTTTGATTTTTGTATACATTACATATACTATTTCTTAAGAAGGATTTATGTAAGTAGGCACAATTTAATAACATAGTCATAAAAATAGTACTTAGCGAAAAAGGAGATTTTATTATGGCACGTTTTAGTTATCAAGATGAATCGGTTTCTAAAGAAACACAGCAAGAAATTTGTCCATTAACAGTTACCCAAAATGCAATTGCAGGAAGATGGAAAATCGTGATTTTGTGGCATTTAAGCAAAAATGAAATTATTAGGTTTAATGAATTATTGAGGATGTTACCTGGTATCTCAAAAGGAATCTTAACTAGACAATTAAGAGAGCTTGAAGAGGACGAGCTAGTACACAGAGAAGTTTATAAAGTTGTTCCACCAAAGGTAGAATATTCTTTAACAGAGCAGGGGAAAAAGTTTATACCTGTATTAAAAGCAATGCAAGTCTGGGGTAAAGATTTACTAAATAAAAAAATAGAGATGTATGAAAAGCATAAGGACTAATAAATTATTAATACCTTCCTATTACCAATAGGAAGGTATTAAGTTCAAATTAAATACGGAACAATTTATTAATGTAAGTTGTACTGGAAAACTATCGTAATTCAGCTGTCTTTCTAATAACTATTTTATCAATATCATCTTCTTCATCACCAATAAATAATCCGCGCTCTTTTAAATATGTTTCGAAGTATAAATCTGCTTCTGCACGTTCATCATATGGCTTTACAGATAGAACGAAACCTAATTTATTTTGCTCCTCTAAATGAGAAGTGGAGATGTAAGCCGGTACATTGTGGCGCAAAAAGAGCTCTTTAACCGGAATAATCATATCTTTCATTAATTTCGTTAGCATACCCATTTCAAACTCAAAATTAAAGCGATCTATACTAGATAAATCCGCGAATACTACACCAATAAAACCTGTATTAAATACTTCTTTATATTCTACTTCTTCGTTACCGTAAAAATTCTTTTCGATTAAATAATTTATAAAGTAAGCAACGCCATCACTTTGTTCAAACGGTTTTGTTGAAAGAACAAAGCCGATTTTCTTTTGTTTATGTAAATACACACATGACATGTATGCGGATATATTATGTTCTTTAAATAATGCACTCGTTGCTCCAGATAGACCATCTAGTACGTGATGAACAATTTGAAGTTTTTTACGAGCGAAATAATAGGATTTCTTTTGTAACTCCAATGTATCAATAAAGACAGAGCCAATAAAGCCTGTATTTGAAATAATAGGTGTTTGCTTTTTTCTTCCTCTGCGCTTCGCTGGAGCCATTGATAAAATCATCCCTTCATGTACGATTAAAATAAAAAAGAACGTTTGTTCGTATATTTATATTTTACTATTAAAACGCACTAAAGTAAAGGGTTTTTGACGAAAAAACAACAAAAAAGACACCTATAAAAGGTGCCTTAAACGTTGCAGGGAAGAGGTTTCATCCCATTATTTATATTAAGATACAGATACAATCTCTTCTGTATCCTCTACATCTAAATGACAGTCCATTGTACGAACATCTTGATCTTCATGACTTCCGAAATAAATAGTAATTTTCATATGTATCGCTCCTTTATTCTAGGAATACCTAAAATAATTACTAGTAATGTTAATGTTTATTATATACCACTTTTTTCATTCCGACAATATTATATCATTTTTAATTCTTATTATGCTACATTGTGTGATATAAAGGGGTTAAAAAGAGGGATTTCATTGATTAAGTGAAATTTCTTATATGTTATATTTAATATAGGTATTATTTAATTACTATTTTTTAAAGGAGCATAATTGATGAATTATCAAAAGTTACTTATAGATAATTTTATATACAAAACTTCATATGTTGCTCGTTATGTGCAAGGGATGAGTGTAAAGAAAACGAAGAATTATATTGCAGTTAACTGTGGTTTACCTACAGATACATTTAATATTATTACTTTATTAAACAGTAACTTAACGGAAGGAAACGAGGAATTATGTGCGGAGATAGAACAATTTAATCAAAAAGGGTTTCCTATAAGTGTTTGGTATTGGGATTCAAAGCGAGAGAATACACTTAAGTACGAGTTACTAAAACTTAGATTAATAGAAGCGGAAAATAATATTGCAATGGTTGCAGATTTAAAAACAATTCATCCTACATTAGACATACCAGCAGGTTTTATAATACAAAAAACAACTTCGCCGGTACAAATACAAAAATTTGGCGAAACGTTAGCGGCTTTATTCGGTACATCAGTAGAAGGTACTCACGTTCAAGCGTACTATAATCAAATTTCCTCTTTAGATTTATGGAATAGTGACGACATGAAACTATACTTAGGTCTTTATAAAGGTGAGGTAGTATCTGTTGGCTCTTTAGTATGTACGAAAGATAGTGTCGGTATTTATGATATAGCGACTAAAGAAGAAATGAGAGGAAAAGGTTTTGGCTCTACTATGTTTAATTTCCTGCTGCAAGAAGCTAAACAACTAAAAAATACGTATTGTGTATTACAAGCTTCACCTGATGGAATAAATATTTATAAAAAATCCGGCTTTCAAGCTGTAGGACAAATGACTGTTTTTGAAAATCGTCATTTATTTGAGTAAATGATCAAGTCAAATTGTTTTAAATATAGGAGTTAACATACTGTTATGAACAAAATATCTCTAATTACAATCATTTGTTTCTTCATAGTAATAAGCATCTTTGTTTTTCAACAAGTAAATGAACATAATTATATAAAAGCTACTAATCAATCAAATCATATAAAAAACATTGCACATAGAGGTGCTTCTGCATATGCACCAGAACATACAATAGCAGCTTATAAATTAGGGCGACAATTAAAGGGTGATTACATAGAAATAGATCTTCAAATGACAAAAGATGGACATTTAATAGCTATGCATGATGAAACATTAAACCGTACAACTAACGGTATGGGATTAGTTAAAGAACATACATTAGAAGAAATAAAGAAACTAAATGCAGGTTCTTTTTTCAATAAAAAGCATCCAAATTTAGCAAAAAAAGAATTTGAAGATGCTAAAGTTCCAACACTAGAAGAAATTATTGAAACGTTTGGACATAATGCTAACTATTATATCGAAACAAAATCACCAGATGAATATCCTGGAATGGAAGAAAAACTATTAGAAATTATAAATCGCTACCAAATAAATGATAAAGCTATTATTCAATCATTTAGTGAAGAAAGTCTGCGAAAGATTCATAATTTAAATACCAATATACCGCTAGTACAATTATTATCATATAAAAAATCAGTTCAATTAACAGAATCAGAAATAGAAAAGTATAAAACATACTGCATAGGTCTTGGTATGAATTACAAATATATTGATGCAGCCTACGTAAAAAAAATAAAGAATTATGGATTAGAAGTTCATCCATTTACAGTAGATACTGAAAAAGATATTAAAAAGTTACTTTCTTGGGGCGTCGACGGGATGTTTACTAATTATCCGGATCGTTTACATTCAATATTGGATGGAAAAAATCATAAATAAAAAGAATTACCCAATAGGAAATGATATACGGCTGTTTTCATGATGGTAATATCATTGAATACCTTGGGCCGAAGTTTAAATAACTATGCAAAAGAGAAACCAAAAAGAATCCAATAAAAATATTGGATTCTTTTTATTTAGTTCTATGCACCCATCGTGAAACAATAGGATAATGAAATTCTTTATTTTGTAATTCATATAAAATCCCTTTAAGTGGTCCTAAAATTACAGCAGCTAAAAGTATTATATATAGTGGAATTGTTCCAAAAATAACAAATAAGGAATTTGTACTCAAGTCAATGTGTAATAAAGAAAGCATGAGTGTACGGACTACTACGAAGTTCCAAAGAAATACAGTGAGCCATACTCCAAATTGGAAAAGGGCTGATTCTAGATTCATTTCTTTTATACTTTGTGATTTGAAAACGAAATAAAGTATGAGCGGTATAAAGAAAAGTGTATTACCAAAGAGGAAAAAGGCCAAGAAAGATAATAAAGTAATTCCATGTATCGCTAGTTTAATGTTTTTATCTTGTGATAGTATCATTAAAATCCTCCTATATTTAATTTAAATGGAATAATATAACCCATTATATCATCGGAAACATGGAATCAAAATAATAATACTACTTGCAGTATTAAGCATAATTTTTCATAAGCTTACTTAGAAAGTAATCAAAATGTAATTAATTCTTCCTTTGTTTTTTATATTTTTTTGATACACTGGCTACGAGAGGAATGGCAATTAAGGTAGGTAAAAACCAAAACCATATAGGCGGCAGTAAATTAATAATTGGAATATGAATTCCGACGTTTACTAAAAGTGCGGTTACGGCACCGATATAGGAGCCTAACATACCTCTAATATGGTGGCGAATCCAATTTTTCCAACGCTTTTTTCTTGCAAGGTAGCCATAAATCGCAAATGAATAAGAGAAAATTGCTACATAAAATAAATATGCGATTTCATCCCAGTTTATAATGGATAATAGTATTGCAGTAAGGGTGATGACAACATACGATGCATGATATATTTCGCCCCATTCCGTATGTTTTCCTTTCTTTTTTTGAGCAACCATCGCTACAATGCCAGTAATTAAACATATGGTTCCAAATAATATGTGTATGGTCAAAAGAATGTTGAAAATGCTCATAAAAGTTCCTCCTTTTTTATTTTTATAGTATTGCAGTATAGGAGAAAAGTTGAAAAATATAGTTAGTTCGCCTTAATATATTGAAATAAGGGTACTCCTAGAACAAAATGAAATGATTGAATTTTTTCTCAAATTTAGTGAGATGAGTATTACGTTAAATGAAGGAGAGACGTTTATGTTTACATCTATCACATACTTACAATCTGGGAACGATAAACAACAAAAAGTTTACGACGTTATGAATAAACTAAACATAATGGCGGATTTAGCTTTATATAGTCCTGTACTTTGCGGGACAATCCCTATTAGAATTGATACCCTTCACTCTGACTTAGATATTGTAATGGAAGTACATAATTATGATGTTTTTGAACAGGAAATTAGATCTTTGTATGGTTCATATGAAGGTTTTGAAATGAAAAAGAAAAACATTAGAAATATCTTAACAATAAAGGCAACTTTTCAATTGGAAGGTTTTGAATTTGAATTATTTGGTCAACCGCAGCCAGTGCGTAACCAAAATGCATATAAACATATGATAGTGGAGCACATGCTATTAATGCAGCATCCCCATATTAGAAAAAAAATCATCCAATTAAAAGAACAAGGCATAAAAACAGAACCGGCTTTTGCACAAGTATTAAAAATTGACGGAGATCCTTATGAAGAACTTATTTTATTAGGACAGGAAATGAGATTGTGGTAAATAAGGTACAAATAAAAATCCTCTTTATATAAAAGAGGATTTTTATTATGCCATTAACTTACGAATCAAATTACTTAATATATAAATACCTTGAGTAATTTGTTCAGGGGAAGCATATCCATACGATAAGCGTATGCACTGATCCGATTCTTCTTCATAAATACGTCCTGGGTTTAAAAGAACTCCCTTTGATAGTGCCTCTGAAAACAGTTTTTTCATTGGAATGTTAGGTACAACCGTTAGCCATATAAAAAATCCACCACTTGGAATATCCCATGTAGCAATATCTGCACAATACTTGTCTAAAGCTTGTACCATCATTCGTCTGCGCTCTTTCAGGTGGATCCTTACGTTCGCAACGTGTTCTTCATAAAAACCTTTACTTAACCATTCTGCAGCAACTCTTTGAGATAAAGAACTCGATCCATAGTCTGTTTGCATTTTTATGTCTGATAATCTATCAATAACTGGCTCTGGTCCGATAATCCAACCAATTCTAAGTCCTGGACTAAGCGTTTTAGAGAGACTACCAATATATAATACATGTCCATGTTTATCCATTGATTTTAACGGAGGTGGAGGTAGTTCATCAATCCATAACTCACGATAAATATCATCTTCAATGATAGGCAATTGTTCTTTTCCGCAAATTTTTAGTATTTCTTTTCGGCGCTCTATGGACATTAATGCACCCGTTGGATTTTGAAAACAAGGAATCGAATATAAAATATTTTTCTTTTGACTATAATTAATTCGTCTTATCAAGTCATTAGGAAAAATACCATGATGATCCATCTGTATTCCAGAAAGGTGAATATTAGCCGATTGAAATACATGTAGTGAATATAAGTAAGATGGTTGTTCAAGTAAAACAGTTGATTCTCTACGTAAGAGACCAATTGATATTAATTGTAATGCCTGCAATGCACCAGAGACTATTAATACAGAACTTGGAGATGTATTTATTCCGAATGATTTTACATAATTACTTATCGCTTCACGTAAAGGGAAATATCCTTTTTGTTCCTCGTATCCGAAATAATCTAGCTCCTCACATACATTTCGCATAATAAATTGCATAGTTTCTAACGGGAAAAGATGAGGTGCAAGTTCTCCTTTACTAAGATGAATGAATTTTTTGTTTACTTCTGCTTCATTAATTTCTCGAACCATTAATTTACTTGGTTTATGAATACCGGCTTTCACATATTCACTCCAATCAGGAGGGGGATTAGTCGCTAATAATGACCATGTATTATTCTTTACAATTGTTCCTGCTCCGATTTGCCCTTGAATTAAGCCATCTGCCATAAGTTCTTCTAGTGCGGTTATTACAGTACTACGATTTACATGAAATAATTTCGCTAACTGCCGCTGGCTAGGAATCTTACTTCCAATCGGCCATTCTCCGTATTCGATTTTTTCTTTCATATAGTCTATTATCTGCCGATATTTAGGCAGTTTTTTATCAGTAGACATATTAAAAACTCCCTCATTCATTTTAAAAATGCAAAGTGGTTGGTTTTTTCGAGGAATAACTGGTTGAAGACATTGTACCAACTATTAAATATGATGAAAAGAAATAATTGGTAATTAGAAAATGGCTGATTTATTGGAGAGGGAGAGAAAATATGTATAATAAAAAATGGGATTTTCGTATTGTATGTGCTCACGCTTTTACGATTCTTATATGGGGAACAGCTTTTCCAGGAATTCGGATGGGGCTTGAAGCTTACACACCTGAACACCTTACTTTGCTACGATTACTAATCGCTTCTTTAATTCTTATTCTGTTTTCGTTAATATACAAATTACGTTTACCTGATTTAAAAGACATTCCAGTAATTTTTATATTTGGTGCTCTAGGATTTACTATTTATCATATTGCACTGAACTACGGTGAGAAGAATGTGAATGCTGGACCTGCTAGTTTAATTGTATCTGTAACACCTATATTAACGGCAATTCTTGCTTCTGTTTTTTTGAATGAAAAAATGAAATTAAATGGTTGGATCGGTGGTGTAATTAGTTTAGCAGGAATTACTTTTTTATCATTAAGTCAAGGAGATTCCATTCAATTGAATAGTGGGATATTCCTTATATTATTTGCGGCATTTTCAGAAAGCCTATTTTTCGTTTTCCAAAAGTCGTACTTAAAAAAGTACGGTTTCTTGCCATTTACAATATATACAATTTGGTCTGGTACTGTATGTATGCTTATTTTTTTACCAGGGATTTATCAAGAAATCGTAGCAGCTCCTATTGAGGCTACTTTGAGTGTTATATATTTAGGTGTGTTCCCGACAGTCCTGCCGTATATTGCATTAGCATATATTACATCCCATGCCGGTGCTTCTGAGGCAACAAGTTCTCTATATTTAACACCAGTAACTGCATGCTTTATTGCTTGGGTATGGTTAGGTGAGGTGCCAACCTTTGTTTCGATAATTGGAGGGATAATTACTATACTTGGAGTTGTGATTGCTCATTTAACATTTAAAAAAGATAATTATGAGCAAATCGAGAGCGAAAAAGTATGGTAAGACACCTCTGCGAGTAGTTGTACAATATTGAACTAATATGGGGTTTTTAATATAGATATAACGGAAAATATCTATATTAATATGCACTAGTCCAGCATTTGTACGGAGTTTAATTATACTGTTAGATGATTACCAGAGTAAGAACTAGTATAATACCAGTTCTTTTTTATCGCCACACTACTCACCATTAATATTTGCTTAGAAGTGTATAGATTTAAATTTTTTTCACATATACATAATTATCTTACCTATGAAAGGGGAACGTTTCTTGAAGAAAGTTTTATTTTTCGGAGACCCAGGTATTGATGATTCATTTGCAATTATGTACGGATTACTACATCCTGAAATTGAAATTGTTGGTATCGTAACTGGATATGGAAATGTTGAACATATACATGCCGCTCATAATGCCGCATATATTTTACAGTTAGCAAACAGACAAGATATTCCTGTAATTAGCGGTGCAACAAAGCCACTTACAAATGAAATTACAACGTATTACCCTGAAATTCATGGGCCAGAAGGATTAGGACCCATACATGTACCGGAAAGTGTGTTATCTATTCCGATATACAATTTTGGTAGTATTGCTGCGATTCTTGTAAAGTATGGAGAAGATTTAACAATTGTTGATGTAGGAAGATCTACCTCGTTAGCGATTGCTTTTAATTTATGGAACGACTTGATGTTAAATGTAAAAGGAATTTATTTTATGGGTGGTGTCTTTTTAGAAGCAGGGAATGTTACTCCATTAGCAGAGGCAAACGTGTACGGAGATCCTATAGCAAGTCAAATTGTATTTCAGCAAGCGAAAAACATAACGTTATTCCCTTTAAATGTAACAAATAAAACAGTTTTAACACCAAATATATTTACTTATATTTTAGCTAATACACAAAATCCATTTAAGCCGATTATGAAACCCATGTACGATTATTATTTATCAGCATACCAAAAACTCAATCCATCTATTGAAGGGCCATTATTACACGATGTACTTGCTATAAGTGGTTTAGTGAATCCTACATTTTTAAATTATACATCCCGAAAAGTGACTGTGGATATATGTGGCGAAACGAAGGGACAAACTTTTGCTGATTTTCGCCCACACTCTAAATCTGAAGGGGCGCGTATAGCGTTACAATTAGATGAGGAAAAATTTATTCAGGATTTTATGAAAATCATGTTATGAGTTGATGTCGAAAAAGGGAATCATTTCACTCCGTTGAATATAAAAGATAAATTCTCTTTTTAAAGGAGCTTAAAATAGTGAACGTCCAATTAAAAATTGTTACGAGAGAAAATTGGGAAGATGCATTAAAGTTACAAGTTAAAGAAAATCAAATGCAATTTGTTCCGGCAGTGGCAGTATCACTTGCTAAAGTATACATAAAACCAGATGGTGAAAACGTTAAATATATTCCCTTCGCTATATATGATCGTGATCTTATAGTTGGTTTTATTATGCAAGCTTTTGTACAGGAGACAACAGACATGTATTGGATAAATGGATTTATCATTGATAAAAAGCAGCAAGGAAAAGGGTACGGCAAAGCAGCATTGCAAGAAATCATTAATTTAATAAAAAATAGATTTAAAGAGTGTAAAGAAATTAGATTAACAGTACATAAAGATAATATCTCTGCAAAGAAACTATATGAACGTTACGGTTTTCAGCCATTAGGACATGATTATGACGGTGAACAAGTGTATCGTTTATTTGTTTAACTTTAAATAAGGCAAATGACTTTTTTAATCAAGTATAAAGTAAATAATTAGGAGGAATATCAATTGAACAGTAAATTACATCACATTGTACGAGCTGTTATGATTAAAGATGAAAAATTGCTAGTTGCTGAATACATAGGACATCATTATTTTTTACCCGGTGGCCATGTTGAAATTGGGGAATCAGCAGAGAATGCACTAATAAGAGAGTTGCGAGAAGAACTTGGAGTAACTTGCAGTATAAAACAATTTTTAGGCGTCATAGAAAATCAATGGCAAGCCAAAGAAATGCTCCACCATGAAATTAACCACATTTTTGAAATAGATTCAAATGAGTTAAAACCCGATTTCACTCCAATATCTAAAGAGTCCCATTTAGCATTTCACTGGATTGATTTTAATAAAGAAAATATAAACTCCTATACAATAATGCCAACACCTTCAGTAAAAGCATTACTAGAAAGAAAATTAAGTGATGAACTATTAACTTGCTGGATTAGTAACTTTTAATCGTCTCTATTTATATTAATTCCGTCCACTAAAAGAATATAAAGAAAATAGGCTCATAAACAAGGTACATCACCTAGTGTAAAGTCATATTTTGTTGATGTACGCATTTAGTCTATAGCCTTATTTCTACTTTATTTTTAAAAGTAAATAAACTTGAAAATTTGGACGGAATTCACATTTGTAAATGGAGGGTTTCATAATGAATGATTTTCAACAAGAACTACAAGCGTTAAACCTTAATGCTTATCAACCTGGTAATGTTGTGTATTGGGATCAGCAACAAAATCAATATCCATATTACTACATTCAAGACGATGCACGTCGTTGTGGCGGATGCGGTGGCGGCGGACGTTGTGGCGGTGGCGGTTGTGGTGGTCGCTGTGGTGGTTGTGGCGGCGGACGTTGCGGCGGTTGCGTAGGTTGTGTAGGCTGTGTTGGTTGTTTCAGCTGTTCTAATTGCTGGAACTGGTGGATTATTTAAGTACTATAGATCAATAATATTTCACATGAAAGAAAAGTGCAGATGCAAAGTTATAATGTATTGAAACTTTTCTTTCATGCTGTTATTTTTATATGTTTTAGGGGGATATTTATTTGTACAAATATGAAAAATTAATTTCATGGGTAGAAAACATTAAAGAGACAAATCAAAGTTCTACGGCAGCACTTTGTATTATGAAAGATAATAAGATTGTGCTAGAGCATTATAGTGGAACGCATTCAAATACTCCTACTAGTAAAAAAGTAACTATATCTTCACAATTCAATGTCGCTTCCGCAAGAAAAAGCTATTTAGGATTAATGGTAGCTTATGCAGTTTATGAGGGGAAAATAAAATCTCTTGATGACGAGGCTGTAAATTATTTTAAAGAATATGATCCTTCATTACTTGGAAAGACAACGATAAGACATTTAGTAACTCATTCACACGGTTTAAATGAAACCGATGATGGGACAGCTTTTCGTGAATTTGAGCCGGGACAAGCTTGGGCGTACAGAGATATTAATGTAAGAATGGTGACGCAGCTTATTTATCAACTGTATAATAAGAGTTTTCCTGAACTATTAAAGGAGCGTGTATTCATACCTGCTGATTTCAAAGAAACTGGATGGAGAATAAAACAAGATGATAATTTAGTTAAGGTTGTTGTAAACCCAGATGAAGATGCAATAAGTAGTGTTGGTGCAGTAGATGACGGCTCCGAGAAAAATCTTTTTGTCTCTGCGAGAGAATTTGCCTACTGGGGGAACCTGCATTTAAATAAAGGGTTTTTAAATGGTAAACAAATTGTGCCAAAAGAAGTTATAGCACTTGCTACGAGCTTACAAAGTCCGGAGTATACAAATAAAGAACTACCTCAAAACGGGTTGTTTTGGTTCGTTCAAAATGAACCTGCTTTATTTAGCGAACTTGGTGAGCGAGTTCCTAAAGGTTCCTATCAAATATTAGGAATTACAGGACCAACGATATTAGTCATTCCAGAATATAATGTCGTCGTTGCTAAAATGTACAATAAAAGATACAACTATGGTGGGGATAATTATTTATATTATTTACGTGAATTTAGCAATTTAGTCGCTGATACATTTAGTAGCAGTAAAAATACTATGGTTAGGGTATAACTACTCCTATAATAAAAAGGAGTGAACTTTAATGAAAAATGAAGTGAATAAAAATAAAAAGCAAAATATAAAGGATGTAAACACAGAACAAAACGCGATTTATAGCGATCCGAAAGATGCAGCTAATATGCAAACTGTACCGCAGCCGAAAGACTTTGAGGAAATTGAATATTAATTTTCTCTCCGACTTATTTATGAAAGAAAAATACGTCTTAAGTCTCATCACTTTCAGCAAATTATTTGATAACATATATACATAAGCATTCGAAAATGTCTTATCTTAACAAAGCTTTCTTTAAATGCTGTATATAACCTACAAAAAGGCACTTCTTGATGAAGTGTCTTTTTGTGTAAGCTAACTTAATTTCCATTTTCCGTACAGTATCTTGCAATTTATCATGGATATACTAACTGAGAAAATTCATGTCATGAAAAAAGAAGAGGACAGTTAGTATGAAACAAACATCTATAAATCCGCTATTAATTGTTCTAGGTACAATCATTGTTCAAATTGGCCTAGGAACAATTTATACATGGAGTTTATTTAATCAGCCCCTTGTAAGTAAGTTTGGATGGAACCTTAATTCAGTCGCAATCACTTTCTCTATTACGAGTTTTTCTTTATCATTTTCAACACTATTTGCAGCAAAGCTACAACAAAAATTAGGACTTCGTAAACTCATTGCTACTGCAGGTATTGTTCTAGGACTCGGTTTAATACTCAGTTCACAAGTTTCATCATTACCATTACTTTATTTATTAGCTGGTGTTGTTGTCGGTTATGCAGATGGAACTGCGTATATTACATCACTATCTAATTTAATTAAATGGTTTCCGAATCGTAAAGGGCTCATTTCTGGTATATCTGTTTCAGCATACGGAATGGGTAGCTTAATCTTTAGATATATAAACGGGAATCTTATTAATAGTCTTGGTGTATCACAAGCATTTTTATATTGGGGTATTATCGTCTTACTTTTAGTATTGATTGGATCGTTCTTCTTACGCGAAGCAAATGTAAGTAACACCGTAACTGAAACATTACACAATGACTATACTCCGCGTGAAATGATGCGAACGAAACAAGTATATCTCTTGTTTTTTATGCTGTTCACATCATGTATGGGTGGTTTGTATTTAATCGGAATGGTAAAAGACATTGGGGTGCAGCTCGTTGGTCTTAGTGCAGCAACTGCAGCTAATGCCGTCGCAATGATTGCCGTCTTTAATACAGTGGGGAGAATTATTCTCGGAACGTTATCGGATAAAATAGGTAGATTAAAAATCGTATCTGCAACATTTATTATTATTGGATTGTCCGTTTTCACTTTAAGTTTTATTCCATTGAATTACGGTATTTATTTTGCCTGTGTAGCAAGTGTTGCTTTTTGTTTTGGTGGTAACATCACTATATTCCCAGCCATCGTCGGGGATTTCTTCGGATTAAAAAACCATAGTACGAACTACGGAATTGTTTACCAAGGCTTCGGATTTGGTGCACTCGCAGGATCATTTATCGGAGCACTACTCGGCGGATTTCAGCCAACTTTCATTACAATCGGCGTTTTAAGTATTATATCATTCGTTATCTCTATATTAATCCGGCCTCCAAATGTAGAAAAGAAGAAGGAAATAAAACAATTAAATCGAAAAATAGCTTAATGCTAAAAAAGAGTCCTTATGATAGGACTCTTTTTTTGTGTGTTTATGAACGTGATATCGTTTCATATTCGTTATTTACTCGAATTACTATTTATGAAGCAAAACGATTTAATGGTAGAATAAACAGAAGACAGAAAATTCTTTTCATTGAAGGGGACTACATATGAAAAAAGTAAATGTTACATACGCACTTCTATATGATGAAACGCATGAAAAGCTCTTAATGGTTAAAAACAAAGGGGAAAATGGTTCTTATTACACCTTACCAGGTGGAGCAGTTAAATTCGGGGAAACGTTAGAAGAGGCAGCAATTCGTGAAGTGAAAGAAGAAACAGGGCTAGATATATCCGTAAAAGGGGTTTGTTCCATTAGTGAAGCTTTTTTCGAGGAGAGAGGACATCATGCAATCTTCTTTAATTTTTCAGGAGAAATAATAGGAGGGGAAATCTGCATATCACGTCCAAAAGAGATCGAAGAAATAACTTGGATGGAATTGTATAAAGCAGAACCTTATTTACGTATACCAGAACACTTAAAAGGCTTTTTACAAAAGAAAGAAACAGTACCTTATATTTTTAATGGAACTATAATTCATCAATCTTCATAAAGATATTATTTCATTTAAGGCGGGGGAAAAATGGAGTTTATTGTTAATCACAAACACTTTACACAGGCACTTTCAGAAGTAAGTAAAGCTATCTCGACAAAAACTTTAATTCCTATATTATCCGGAATTAAAATAACAGCAGATCAATATGGAATTACTTTAATCGCAAGCAATTCAAACATTTTTATTGAAAAGTTTATACCTAGTTCAAGTGAAGACGTACAAATTGTAACTGTTTTAAAAGCAGGGAGTATTGTTGTACCGGCAAAATATTTCATTGAAATTATTAAGAAAATGCCAAGTGAGATTTTAATAAAAAGTATGAATGAGCAGTTGATTACAATACAATCTGATGAAATTACTTTAAACTTAAATGGATTCTCGTCAAATGAGTTTCCTAATGTACCATTTATAGACGAACACTCAGAAATAAAAGTAGAAACGGAACAATTGATTGAAGTATTTAAACAAACTGCCTTTGCAGCTGCTAAAAATGAATCTAGACCCGTTCTTACTGGCGTACATATCGTTTTTGATCATAATAAATTAATTTGTGCTGCGACTGATTCGCATAGACTGGCTTTATGTGAAATATTAATTTCATCTCATGCGAAAGCAAATTGCATTATACCAAGTTCAACTATTAGTGAACTTCTAAAATTAATGAACAACAATTCAAACTTTGTATACATATATCTTTCAGAGAGTCACATTATTTTTAAATTCGGTACAATTACGTTGTATTCAAGGTTAATTGAAGGGAAATACCCTAATATATCTAGCCTAATACCGAATGAGTTTCAAACGGTAATTAACATAGATAGAAAAAAGATTTTACAAGGTGTAGATCGATCTAGTTTATTAGCAAGTGAATGGGCGAATAACAACGTAAATTTAGAAATCATCGACGAATCCACAATAAAAATATCTTCTAACGCTTCTCAGGTCGGTAAGATATCCGAAACACAACAAATAGATACGATTCATGGAGAGAAGCAATTAAATATCTCTTTTGATGGACGTTTTATGGTTGATGCTTTAAAAACAATGAAAGAAGAAACAGTTACTTTAAGTTTTGGTGGTTCTATGAGACCGATATTAATTGAAGCAGGTGAACAATCTGCAGTAGTACATCTTATATCACCAGTTAGAACTTATTAAGAACAAAGGAAGGAATTAAAAAATGTACAAGCATACTTTATGTTTTATAAAAAGAAATGAAGAAATACTTATGCTAAATAGAGAATATGATCCTGTAAAAGGATTATGGAACGGTGTAGGAGGGAAGATAGAAAAAGGAGAAACACCGTTAGAAAATGCAATTCGTGAAATAAAAGAAGAAACAAATATAGATGTTGAACAAAATCAAATTCAATTTAAAGGCATTATTAAATGGGAGGACTCTCCATACTCTGGCGGCATGTATGTTTATGTAGTAGAACTACCTTATGGATTTACATATCACACACCTAAAAAAATAGCCGAAGGGATTTTAGATTGGAAAAGTGCGACCTGGATATTAAGCGACTATAATTACGGTGTAGGAGAGATGTTACCTAAATTATTACCTGAAGTACTTCATAATGAATTAATATTAGAGCACTCTTTTGTATTATCTAATCATAAATTAATAGATTATAAGAATGAAGAGTTGGTTAAGCAGGACACTATTTAAGAAATAAATACAAAAAAGTAAACTTTTCAACAGAGAAAAGCGAACAATTCTTAAATAAGGGATTCACCAGAAATTGTTCCGAAAGAGAAAAAAATCTTCATCAATAGGTAACCCTGCCAATGTATCTGAATCAGTTGCACCAGAGAATAATCAATGTTTGAACAAATGAAATGAACATGAATGCAGAAAAAAGCGCGAATCCCTAATAAAAAGGTTCGCGCTTTTTATATTTATAATTAAATTTCTCTCCACCAAGCGGATGTAGGATAATCTTTCGTTTTAATTGCTATAGTTTCACCTAGTCGTGGTGTAACAATATTAATCCCTAAACGATTTGCTTCTTTCGTAACTCGCTCAATTGGATCGCTCCATTCATGTAACGCTAAAGTAAAAGCACCCCAATGGATAGGAACAAGCAATTCTCCTTTAACGTCTATATGAGCTTTAACTGTTTCTTCAGGCAACATATGAATAGCAGACCATCTCGTATCGTATTGCCCGCATTCCATTAAAGTAAGATCGAATGGACCGTATTTATCACCAATTTCCTTAAAGTGAGGAGCATAGCCACTATCGCCACTAAAGAAGACTTTCGTTTCTTGACCAAGGATAACCCATGAACACCATAACGAACAATCTCTATCTGTCATACTACGTCCTGAGAAATGCCTTGCAGGTGTACAAACTAATTTAATATTATCAAATGCAATTTCATCCCACCAATTATGCTCACTAATTTTATTAGGTGAAACACCCCATTTAATAAGATAACGTGCAACTCCAGTCGGAACATAAAAGTGCTTTGCGCGATCTTTTAACTGCATAATACTTTTGTAATTTAAATGGTCATAGTGATTATGCGAAATGATAATCGCATCAATTTCCTGAAGATCTTCACGTTCTAAAGAAAACGCGCCACTATACCGCTTACTATTAAAAACAGGAAATGGGGAAGAGGCATCGCCAAACATAGGATCTAATAATAGTTTTTTACCTTCTATTTTTAAAAGAGAAGCAGAATGACCAAACCATGTAACACTCTCTAAAGACTCATTATCTTTATTCGATAAAACAATAGGTAAATTCTTTATAGGACGCAGCTTTGTTTTCATTTTAAAGTAATCAGTCATTAAACCTATAATATTTTTCGGTTTAAAACTTACATCAGTATGGATTTGATTTGTATATTTCTTTTTCATTAGTTCTCCTTTTTACGTTTAACAATATACGTATGTTGTTATTGTAGCTATTTGTAGTGTAAACTATATCGTTTTACCTTTCATCTTTAATGCAGTACATTTCATAAATTCGTCAAATTCATTATTTATATATATAAAATGAAATTCATTTAGCAGCAGCTAAAACTAATATTATGTAATTGTAGATTGTTTTAATCAAGTAAATTCCTTCTCGAAAATCACAAAAAGCGTACGTTTCATCATATGTTTAAGAAGCAGATATTCATCTAATTATTCAATGGAAGGAGAGTCTTTACATGCATGAAGGAAATAAAAAGAAGTCAAAATGTAAACTATCAAGATTTGAAATGATTCAGCTTTATACAGAAGGGAAGAGAACCTCAGAGATCGCTATGCTTGCTAATGTGTCTGCTAGGTATATCCGCATGGTTTTAACAGACAATAACGTTCCAAGGCGAGCTATAGGTAGTTGGAAGAGAAAGTATGACATAAAAGAAGATTATAGCGAATTGACATTTAAAAGTTGGTTAACAAATGATAATCAATTTAAAAAAGACTATGAAGAAATCAATTTAACATATACCAATAATTCATTATAAAAACCCAAAAAACCTTAGTATAACTGTACTAAGGTTTTTAATTTGAGCTTATTAGAGGATACTTATTTTTATTTATAGAACATAATTAATACATAGATTTTACAATTGACTTAATTAAAAAGGAGGGATTCAATGATGCTTGTTAATAATAATACTCCAGAGAAAATACTACAAACAGATTATGAGACTAAAATGATTTCATCTGGAGACAACTCTCCATCTATAAAAATAAGTGGAACAAATCTTCAACATTTGCTTGTAATGCTCCATCTGAGCAAAGAATCAAATGCTATAAAAACGAAGCTAAATTGGACTAACGAGGAATTCGAAAAACAAATGCATGCACTAGAACTAGAAGGTTTATTGAAAAAGACAGAAGGGAGTTACTATCCAACGTGTATGGTTATATCAGCTAATGAAGGAGAAAAGCTGTATAACCTATGTGAGCCTCTAATTAAACCTACACTTAACATAATTGAGAAGTATTATAATTAAATTGATGCTATTTCCAAAAGAATCGAGACATTTAATCATTTATCTAAAGAATCGTATAGTCTTTTACTTTATAGCGGTGTGTTATTAGATTTTGGACAAATAATTAACATTGAAGAAAACTATTTAGAAACAGAACGGCCTTTGAGAAACAATAAAAGATATTATTATGCGATTCAAGAACAAGAACAAACAGACAACGAGGCCTTTGGAATGTATGGTAATACGTATTTGGATTTAGAAGAATATCAAATTGGACTTTATGGAAACACTCGATATACAACTTTGAATTTAATAACTGCGAATAAAGAAACGTTTGAAGAATATTTTCACGATGCTATTACCGATATTAATTATACGAAAAAGCAATTAGTTGAAAATTTTGTAGCAGTAGATAGACAAGTAGACTTAAATTTAAATGTATTATACGAAAAATTAGGCTTATATCAAAATTCAAAATCAATTATCCCAGTTTTTAAAGCCGCAGACTTATCTATACTTAGTGAAATCGCGAACACGATTAGTGAAGATTTGATCTTATTATTTAAAGAAAATGAGAAACCTTTAAAAGAATACTTTGCAAGCAGCAGATACTCGAAAGAAATTACTTACGAAGAATTTTTTATTTGGTGGTATCACTTTTTCTATACAAAAGTAACTGAAGAATTAATAAAACAAGGCGTAATTAATCGGCATTCAAGAAAATCAAACATATATAATCTGTTAAATACCCAATTTTATAAATATCAGTAGCATATTATAACTTCACATATGTAGCAGAAGGATATGTCAAAAGTAAAATAGACAATTACCTAAAGTTGTATATAGAGAAAAAAAGAGAAAAAAAGATACAAAAAGGAGCGAGGGACCTTGCAAAAGAAATTTATCAATCCAGAAAATATGCCAACGACTTTCGGATATTCGCATATAGTCGAGGTTAATAATGCTAAACGAACAATTTACATATCTGGACAAGTAGCGATCAATACTGACGGTCAAATTGTTGGCATTGGTGATTTAGCTATACAAACGCGACAAGTATTTGAAAATATTAAAAAAGCATTAGAAACTTCGGAATTAAAATTTAATGATGTAGTAAAATTAACATTTTTCTTAACAGATATTTCTCAAATGGCCATTGTAAGAGAAATTCGAGATCAATACATTGATACTAAGAATCCACCAGCAAGTTCAGCTGTAGAAGTTAGAAAGTTAATTAACGATAACTTATTAATTGAAATCGAAGCAATTGCTGTAGCAAACTAATTTAAAAACTTATTATCAATTAAATTAATATCGAAGCAATTTGTTTAAAGTTAACGATTAAACAAATTGCTTTTTTATCTTAACTAAAATTTGTTTGCGGTATTATTTATGAAAATAAACAACAAAAATATATTAGAGCAACTTATCCGAGCTATTAAGCTTTATCAATTCATATAACACACAACCAATCATGAACAAAGAAAAGGGAAGTGTAATAACTTAAATTAACATATGGTAAGTTTATTACTTTTTCTAGTTAACATAATATATATTATACAAAGTTGTATAGAGTAAGTGTTTCTCTGTATCAAAAACCAAGTAAACTATACTTGATGAGATGATACGGGAATTTTTAATGAGATTTATACTAAATCGAACTTAAATGCTTTTTTACGTTTTTATCACTTAATTTATATTTAATCCGTTCATAGCAAATTCGAACTTAAAATTCATAAATCGTTCTATTTACAAATATAAAAAAATTTTACGTAACGAACGATACATTTTAAAAAAATTTAAATTCGATTAAAGTGTTTTTATTACTAATAAATTTCCCACTGATTGATTTATCATTTTTAGCTACATGTTACATTTTTTTATTTATTTCATATCCTTGCTTGACTTTTATTACGATTGCTATTTTTCAATTTAGTTAACATAATTAAATAGTCTTAAAACAAAAATCTTCCTAACTGTTAGGAAGATTTTTTAACCCTTAAACATATATACACCAATAAATTGGATCCTTTTCCCTATTTAAACATGAGCAATGCTCTAGATTGTTATTTTAATAGCAATCCCAATTATAAATAACATTGGAAAAATCTAGGC
>NZ_JBHWYR010000069.1:0-24297 GCF_042728695.1 Bacillus sp. NPDC060175 | reverse complement strand
GTTTCTATATAAATATATCATATAAATAATGTAAACAATGTTAAGGTAGTGTAAAACTACTGTAAATAAAGGGAGTTCCCATAATAATCTTAAAACATTCTCAACTAATAAAATACGCTATTCTTTCTATTGGATTATAAGAAAGAATAGCGTATTTATATGTGGAATTTTGTATTTTATAAATCAAAATTATTTACGCAAGAGATTCAAAACGCTCTATCGCCAAATATAGTAAGAAATCTTAGTTTTGTACAATGAGCTAGTAAAAGATTCATTTTTATTTATATATTGTTAGACTTTCTTTAAAGCAATTATTTAGCGATTTGGAAGCATCAACAGAAGTGTACATGCTTATGTATAAATTTTAGAGTGTCAATAAAAATATTATGTCAACAATATGAACTGTCACAAATTTTCATATATTATTGTGATTGATATCACATCCCTTTTCCTCAATGGGTATTATGCTTAGGTTGTAAGCAATGATTGGGAGAGGGTGGGATGATAATGTTTTGTTATCAATGTGAACAAACGCCAACAGGCGGATGTAAAGTGATGGGTGTTTGTGGTAAGAATGAAACCATTGCAAGTTTACAAGATACGATTGTATTTGGATTAAAAGGAATTGCTGCTTATCGTACGCATGCTGCTCAGCTAGGGTATACTGATGCATTTGTAGATGCTACGACGCAAGAAGCACTGTACATGACATTAACAAATTCTAATTTTAATGAACAAGAACATATTGATATGGCTATGAAAGTAGGGAAATCAGCTTTACGAGTAATGGAGTTGTTAGATGAGGCGCATACGAATCACTTTGGTGTTCCAGAGCCTGTTCAAATTACACAAAACCATGTAGAAGGTAAAGCAATTGTAGTTACCGGTCATAATTTATTTGCATTAGAGGAATTATTAAAGCAAACAGAAGGAAAAGAAATCAATATTTATACACATTCTGAAATGCTACCAGCGCACGGATATCCAAGGCTTAAAAAATATAAACATTTAAAAGGGAACATTGGTAAGGCATGGTATGATCAAAGACGTCTTTTCGAAAAATTTACCGGTGCCATATTAGCTACAACGAACTGTGTTATGCCAATTAAAGGATCATATTCTGATCGATTCTTTTCGTATGATATTGCCGGCTTAGAGGGCGTACAAAAAATTGAAAATGATGATTTTGCACCATTGATTCAAAAAGCGCTAGAACTTCCAGAAGTACATATGGAGTCGGATGAACAGTTAGTAACAGGGTTTCACCATAATACCGTATTATCGTTAGCTCCAGAAATTATTGAGGCAGTAAAGGAAGGGAAAATAAAGCGTTTCTTTGTTATCGCAGGTTGTGATGCACCAGGAAAAGGCGGGGAATACTATCGTGAATTAGCAACGTCACTTCCTCCAGAAACGGTTATTTTGACAACTTCTTGTGGGAAATTCCGCTTTAATGATGTAAGTTATGGTGTTGTACCCGGTACGGAGATTCCACGTTACATTGACTTAGGACAATGTAATAATTCAATTTCTACAGTGAAAATAGCGGCCGCTTTAGCAGATGCTTTTCAATGTGAAGTGAATGAATTGCCAGTTAGTATTGTCCTATCATGGTTTGAACAAAAAGCGGTTGCCATTTTACTTGGGCTATTTAGTCTTGGTATTCAAGATATTCGCATTGGTCCAAAGGCACCTGAATTTATTTCACCTGGTGTGCTTGATGTATTACAAGAAACATTTGGTTTAAAACTGATTACAACCGCAGCAGAAGATATGAATATGATGTTATCGTAACAAAAAGGATATCCTATATGTAGAGTTGGCTTTATAAAGAATTTGTATGTATTCGCAAACTCATGAATTACATTCGTAGGTGTGTTAGTAGAAGAACATAAAACTGATCCTTCTTATTAATAAAGGGAATTTGCCACATCCATCAACTTCAAAATTTTATAACGCTCTCCAAACGAGAAAATGCACATTTTCTCGTTTGGAGATATTCGCTTTTCTAACCTTGATAAGTATGTGGCGAGACTTCTTCAAAAAGAAAATAGGCTGTATCCAATGGGGAATAGCTGATTTTGGAAAAAATTTTAAAATCCAGTTGACATTCCCTGCTACTCAGTCATACAATGTACTTGTAATAAGTGATACTAAATAGTATGACTGCTCAAAATATATTCAGTAAACAATAGGGAATAGCGGATTTTAGAAAAAATTTTAAAATCAGTTGACATTCTTCTCTACTTAGTCATACAATGTACTTGTAATAAGTAATACTGAATAGTGTGGTTTTTCAAAAGCTATTCAGTAAAAATTAGCCTTAGTACTCTGTGATACTGAATATAAGTCAGACAGAATAGGGGGTAAAGGAGGATTAGAATATGGAAAATTTAACTGAAATGCTGAAGGGTTCGTTGGAAGGTTGTGTGCTGGAAATCATCAGCCGCCGTGAAACCTATGGCTATGAGATTACCCGCCACCTGAATGATCTTGGGTTTACTGAAGTTGTGGAAGGAACGGTCTATACCATCCTTGTGCGATTAGAGAAGAAAAAACTTGTGAATATTGAAAAGAAACCGTCAGATATGGGACCGCCTCGTAAGTTTTATTCGTTAAATGATGATGGCCGCCAGGAGCTTGAATTGTTTTGGAAAAAATGGGATTTTGTATCGTCAAAAATTAACGTCTTGAAGTCAAACTAGCCTCATAAAATAAAATATTCCGGCCGATATTTTGAGGGTTTCTTGTTCTGCTTTATAAAAAAGGAGGAAAATAAAATGTTAGAAATGTTCAAAAAATTAATTGGTGATAAAAAAGAGTACAAAATGATGGTGGCACGAGTTGGGGCTCTGCCAGAGGACTACCAGTTTGTATTTAAGAAAATTCAAAACTACATGTGGAATTTTTCAGCGGGCAACGGGATGGATATGCTGCACATTCAGTATGAATTAATCGATTTGTTTGAAGCTGGTGCGGCGGAAGGCAGACAAGTGCTTGAAATCACTGGGGAGGACGTGGCATCTTTTGCTGACGAATTAGTGGCAAACGCTAAAACGTATGTCTCCAAGTATCGTGAAGATTTGAACGAGAGTATCATGAAGCAATTGAGAAAAAAATAAATGCAAAAGGTAATACCGACTGATTAGCTGGTTACAAATGTGAATTGCCACCATCGCTATTCAGTTATATTTTCAAACCGGTACTAAGTAATACAGATTATCAGTGATACTAAATAGAGGAGTGTAGGCAATCTAGCTTTGCAAAACATTTTTAATAAGGAGGAAAAAAAGTATGACCAATGCAGCGATTTCTGTAAAAGGGTTAAAAAAATCCTTTAAAGATAAGGAAGTGTTAAAAGGGGTAGATTTTGAAGTGCAGCGTGGCGAAATTTTCGCGCTGCTGGGCTCAAATGGAGCGGGCAAGACGACGACGGTCAATGTCCTCTCGACGCTGATGAAGCAAGATGGCGGCGAAGTAGGTATTTGCGGTTTTGACGTTCAGCGTCAACCGGATCATGTTCGTCAAAGCATCAGTCTGACAGGGCAGTTCGCAGCTTTAGACGGTATGCTCACGGGGAGAGAAAACTTGATAATGATCGCCAAGTTGCGTGGAGTTTCTAGTCCCGCTCAAGTCGCTGACAATTTGCTTGCAAGATTTAGCTTGATCGATGCAGCCAACCAGAGGGCAGATCAGTATTCGGGAGGGATGAAGCGCCGGCTTGATATCGCGATGAGTTTGATCGGGACGCCAGCAGTCATTTTTCTCGATGAACCGACGACAGGGCTTGATCCCGAAGCGCGTATTGAAGTGTGGGATACCGTCAAGGAACTTGCCGGCGGCGGCACAACTATCTTGTTGACAACCCAGTACTTGGAGGAAGCAGAACAATTGGCGGACCGTATCGCTATCTTGCATGGCGGAAAAATTATCACGACTGGTACTCTTACTGAACTTAAAGAAATGTTCCCACCAGCAAAAGTGGAGTATATCGAGAAACAGCCGACATTGGAAGAAATTTTCCTTGCGATCATCGGCAAAAAGGAGGAGATGTAAATGAAGAGAAAAACAGGGGTATTACTAGGGCGCTTAATGCGCAACATTATGCGTAGTCCAGATACGATTATTACGGTAGCGATTACACCGATTATGATGCTGCTGTTGTTTGTCTACGTATTTGGTGGTGCCATAGAGACAGGAACGGATAACTACGTCAATTATTTATTGCCGGGAATCTTGCTGATGGCTATCGCATCCGGTGTCGCTTACACTTCCGTGCGGTTGTTTACGGATGTAAAGAGTGGGCTGATGGCACGTTTCATTACTATGCCCATCAAGCGTTCGTCGGTATTATGGGCTCACGTATTAACATCACTTGTTGCTAATGTGCTTACTATCGTGGTGGTTATCCTTGTTGCGCTCTTAATGGGCTTCCGTTCCAGCGCTAATATTCTGGATTGGCTTGCGGTAGCTGGAATACTTGGGATGTTTACGCTGGCGCTGACATGGCTGGCTATCATTCCTGGGTTGACAGCGAAGTCTATGGAAGGGGCGACAGCCTACTCGTACCCGCTAATTTTTCTGCCCTTTATTAGTTCGGCCTTTGTTCCTACCGAAACCATGCCAAAAATTGTTCGTGCGTTCGCTGAGAACCAGCCTGTGACTTCAATCGTGAATGCGATTCGTGCCCTCTTATATGAAGGGACTGTTGGCAACGATATTTGGATCGCACTTGCTTGGTGCATTGGCATTATGGTTATCGCTTACTTCTTCGCCGGTAAAGCATTTAAACGTCAGTTAGGGTAACACCACCAGTTCGGTGCACTATGGCAACTAAATCTTCTGGAATAATATATATGGGAAAATGGATTTAAATCACATTAATCATAGTTATTGCTATAATTGTTAGTATTCTTACTGGTTATGCAGTTGGTACGTAAGTAGGCTCAGGCGTTGAGAAAAAGCAGACTGAGAGAGTTAAAGGGGAAGAGATAATATTTTGACCGCAATTCTAATTGCCATATAATAAATGCAATTTTTATACATGAAAAGCCCACCTATTTTCGTAGGAGGGCTATATCTTTATTACACAATACGAAAGTATACTCTCTTTTTCTAAATATGCAATTATGCATATTTAGAAAAAACTACACTTAATAAATATTACATATAGTAAATGGAAACTTGTGGTGTTATTCTTTTAACAGGCGTAACGTGTCAAACATAATAGAAGGTGTGATGGTACTAAGTGAGAGAAGTTCCTTTTTTCTGAAAAATGCATGTTGATTCGATATTAGTTATAATTATTCAGTTAGATGATTTTATGTTTTCTTAATTTATTCCTTTATATCTACAATGATTATTTATTATAACAGTTTCCACGTCTAAAATAAGATGTTTCAGAAAAGGGGAATATAACTATCTTTATAATGAGTTCCCAATATAATCAACGTGTTAACAAAAAGGATATCTGTATTATTTTCCCCTTTTTGCTAACTAATACAGCTTCAAAAAATAGACACAATTGCTATATACCAATTGTAATTTATTATCTATTCATAATTCTGTTTATTCTGTCTTTCTGAAAATAAAAAAAAATTAGACTCGCAAATATAAACGTTATAATGAGGGCGTCGAGAGGTAACCGATTACCTACGGAGAAAATATCAAACATTTTAAAATTGGACAGACTGAAACGATTAATTGCAGAAAGGTGTGTGACTAGAAGGGGAATTTCTTCAAAATAGTTTAGTAGCAGCGGACATCGTACTAGCTGGTGTACACAATATCATCAATGCTGACGAAGTATAGGGTTGGAGGATAAATGCCTCGCACATTAAGAGAGACAGCTTTAGGTGGAATCGTTTACAATATGGTGCATCAAGTAAGCGGTTCATTTTTAAGAATGGTCTATATTCTTAAGCCTAAAAAGAGACGTAAGAATAGGATACAAGGGGGATTTATTATATGAATGGGAATACTGCAAAAAAAATAGAATTTCAAGCTGAAAATACTGCAGTGAAAAATGAGGAATATCTAGATCCTAAAAAGTGGCATAAACAAGATACTACCTGGGCATTGAGCCTTTTTGGAACAGCAATTGGAGCAGGAGTACTCTTTCTACCTATTAATGCAGGTTCAGGTGGCTTATTATCATTACTGCTAATTACATTGCTTGCATATCCAGTTATGTATTACTCACATAGGGCGCTTGCTAAAATGATATACGCTTCTAGTTCTGCTGATCAGGGGATTACAGGTACAATTAGAGAGTATTTCGGAAATAAGGCAAGTATCATTTTTAACATAGTATATTTCGGCTCAATTTATACAATCGTACTGATGTATTCGGTTGCGCTTACAAATACTGCAAGTAGTTTTATCGTGCATCAATTGCACATGCCGGAGCCTCCAAGGGCCATTTTATCGCTTGTATTAGTGCTTGGTCTTATCGCTATACTAAATTTTGGTCAAGATATTACTGTAAAGATCATGAGTATGCTAGTGTATCCTTTCATAGCTTCTTTACTTTTTATCGCAATATCTTTGATCCCGCAGTGGAATACGTCAATGCTTAGTTTTTCAAGTGTTTCTACTGCTTCAACAGGAACAGGATATTTTGGAACGATATTGATGATACTACCAATCATCGTATTCTCATTTAATCATTCACCTATGATTTCATCATTCGTTGTGAAACAGAGGGCTACGTATGGAATAGAAGCTACTGATGCCAAATGTGCACAAATACAAAAGGTTTGTTATATCATGACATTCGTGGTTGTTATGTTCTTCGTCTGGAGCAGTACATTGAGTTTGACTCCAGAGGATCTTAAAATGGCAAAAGAGCAGAACTTATCGATCCTTTCATATCTTGCTAATGAGCTTAATTCGCCTGTAATCACTATTGCAGCTCCTATCATTGCTTTTGTGGCTATTACAAAGTCTTTCCTTGGCCATTATATAGGGGCATATGAGGTAATGCGTGACGTAATTATCAAGTTTGGTAAAACACGCGGAAAAGCTATCGAAGAAAAAACAGTTAAGACAATGATTCTTGCTTTTGTCGTATTAACATGCTGGTATGTTGCTTATGCAAATCCAAGTATTCTTGGAATCATTGATTCCCTTAGCGGTCCGTTAGTTGCTGCTATCTTATGTCTATTACCGATGTATGCGATTCGTAAAGTACCGGTATTAGCTAAATACAGAGGGAAAATGAGCAATGTATTTGTCATTATTGTAGGTATACTTACTGTCCTAGCAAGTATTAAGTCATTATTCTAATTCGTTATTGTTAGTTCAAGTGCTAAAATAGTGGATATGAATAAAGCATGAAAGAGATTATGGATAAGATAAATCCACATTCGAATTTTAAACAAGTAATTTAATGAGGGTTAAACTCTAATATAAAAAGACATGAACAAAGATTAGTTCATGTCTTTTTTGTGTTGACGTTATTACTAGAAGAGCGTTTAAAGTAGCGGTAGTAAATAAAATGTTTTTACTAGGTATTTGAATAGAAGTAACTGGCATCTAGTCAAACTCAATATTATTTTGGGTTTAACTGGTCACTGCTTATGGGCAGTATAAACATAATCTCTCTTTTAAACCTTCTAACACTTCTTCAGGCACTTCCTTGATTTTGATATCTTTACCTAGGAAAAGTAGCCAATTTGTTATTTCTGTTAATTCATCGAGATTGTTAACATTGATAAAAGTCTTTAGAATGGCTGTGGATTGGTAAGGATTTGTATAGGAAATAGAAATTTTTATAGGATGGTATTTTTTGAACTGGGCAATCGCTTTTGGACCAAGTTCAAGTACAAGGTTGATTGCTTCGTCCTTCTTACTTAGTTTTTCTAAAATCTTTTTCTTACTTAATCTCTTTTTCGTCGTATAGGGTTCGACATTGATGAGATGATCGACAGGGAGCATCTTCTTTTTTTCTTCTTTTATGTCAAAGGCTTCAATTATCCAATGGCTTTTTTCTTGATAAAGGTATAGTAGATAAATTGGATAAGAATTAATTTCCTCCTCTTCTTTTACGGTAATCAATAAATGACTATCCAAAAGAAGGATTTGGATGAGTTTTTCTAACATAGGATGGGGGAGGTCAGAAAGCTCAAGTAGGTCGGGATTATGGGGGTTAGTCCCTTCAAAAAGTAAGATTTGATTTAAAAGAACAAGGTCATCTTGCTGGATTTCTGAGATGAGTCCTAGTAGTTTTTCAGCTAAAGACTGACGACTCTTTAGATAGGGAAGTTGTTGATTTCTTGTGGCCATAAAGGCAATAAAAAGAGCTTTGACCTCGTTATCAGTAAAGCGAACAACGGGCAGGATAGAGTTATGCATGACAAAATATCCCCCATCTCTTCCAACTTCAGCGACGAGCGGCATCCCCATGGCTTCAATCTCTCTAATGTCTCTAATAGCTGTCGAGCGTGAGATGTTAAATTCTCGTATGATTTCAGAAATTGTAAAGTGGGAGCGGTTGTTGATGTACCGCATGATCGTATTAATTCGTTCAACTTTTTTCATTTTGCTCTCCTAAACAGTATCATTTTTTGACATGATTTAAGGATATTATAAACTCATCAGATGAAAAGATAAATCATTTGATTAATTTAAAAAAGAGGAAGGTTTTGAATATGAAAAATTATACTTTAGAAGAAAAAGATAGCTTTATCGTGTTAGGTATTGGAACGGAACTTAAGAGCGAATACACAGACTTTGCTGGAATAAATAAAGAAAAGGAAGACTTTTGGGAGACCGTTAAACAAGATGGAAGGCTTGACACTTTAAAAGCTTTAGCCACAAATGATTACATTTTTTCTGTGAGCGAAGCGGTGAATAACAAAATGATGTATTATGCTGGTGTTATGACAGAGGCACAAATACAAGAAGAATCCAGAGTTATCCAGTTTCCTATGGGGGAATACTTAGTAGTTCAAGGGGAAGGTAAGACGGCTGAGGAGATGAGTAATAAGCTTACTGGCATTGCCTTTGGTCAAGTTTTACCAGAAGCAAAGGATTTTGCCTATGTTGGTGGGCCAAATACAACGGTTGAGATGGGGCAGCGAAACGGCTTAGTATTTGGTGAAATGTGGATTCCAGTTGTTAGGAAGTAAAGAGATTAAAGGAGAGATGGAATTGTCCAATATCGTTGATTTTAAAAATGTCACTACATCTGGCTTAGAGTCTTCACCTATAGCAGAAGCGCTTGCTGGTTTACGTGCTCATGAAGCACGTTACTTTATGAACAAATACAAGCATGAATTTACGGTTGTACCAGCTAGTGAAAGCAAAGAGACTCTTGATTATGTGAACCGCATTTTGAAAGAAGAACGTGATATTGAGTTTGCGGCTAAACCTTTAGAAACATCGTGTTTTCAAGTGGAAAATATTAAATTTGGCTATGTCTTCTATGAGGATGGTCTTGCAATCAACGTCATGTATACATTGGATAATCCGAAGAAGCGGGCTGTTGGATTTAAGCTTTCTGAGGGAATGGAGATACCAAAGGAGTTAGAAGAGAAATTTAAGTTTGCTAGGCAGAAGTCTAAACTTGCTGGAACAATTCGAGGTTCGTTTTTTGTAATTAAGGGAGAATATATTGCAAGTTGAAGGGTCAGTCGTTTGTTGTATTTTAAAAGGCATGATTATGGAAGGTGAGGGCTAACAATCTTGAATTGTTAGCCTTTTTTTACATAAGTATAATATTCATAGTCTGCTACACGCTACGTTTTGATAAAATGAAACAAAAGGAAATTACTGTAAGGTAGTGGCGGGGTGAGCAAAAAAAGGCTATTTGAGTTATTCTTAGTAACTTTTGCTTTACTATTCCTTCATGTAAGCACATTTACCAATGAAAAATTGAACGATAAATTTGGTAACTTTACCTTCTTTGTTGTATTTCTCATGTTTTATATCAACGTTGCATTTGTAGAACGGTATTTTGATGATATACAAAAGTGGATTCGAAATATCATATTTCTTCTTGCCTTGTTAGTAGTAACTTTAATATCACTATGGATAGGTTACTTTTAAATCCTTACTTCCGAGAACCGGAATTATGTCAAAAGTAAAGCCGGTCTACTGTACGTTTTTAGTGGATTGGTGGCCGATAAAATCTTGTATCATGCTTGTAGTAGAAGCAACAGAAAAAAGGATAACAACAATTAAAGGCTGAAATGATTCAACTTAGTTATAAAAGATTAATAAAAATATTACAAGAAAACCATCAGTTTGATTAATCTTTTTTCAAATTGATGGTTTTTATTTTTGAAATAAATATCTATTTCATAAAAAAAAATTTTTTGACCCCCATAAAATTATTTATTCCTTCGAATATATATAAGTAGAAGAAAGCAAATGAAAGAAAAAGCTAAAATTACCAAAAATATAGAGAAGAGTTATTCAAAGATTGCAGATAAAATAGAAAAAGAGCAAGAAGAACAAGTGGTATTGCAAAAGAAAACAAGAAAGCAGTACAAAATATAGACTTCACTTTAGTGTAAGTGGAAAAAATAGTCATCTAAAAAAAGTTGGCCTCGAAAAATATGAGCAACAGCAAGAAGACAAGCCAAAAGAAAAGTACTAAGAAAATGTGCTTGAATGGTCACTTATTTAGTGACCATTTTGCTATTTAAAGCAGAAGGAGGCAGGGAGATTACTAGTGTTGAGTTTAGTAATGAAAATCTTAAAACAAACGAAAATAGAAGATATCGTATTTAACATACAAAACAACGGAGGAGATAAGGAAGCTTTTATCGTACAGTATCAGCCGTTTATTAGAAAATCAATCTCGTCTGTCTGCCGCAGGTATATTACAGAACAGGATGATGAATATAGCATTGGATTGTTTGCGTTTAACGAGGCAATTGAACAGTATTCATATAAAAAAGGAAAATCTTTTCTAGCGTTTGCTGATCTTCTTATAAAAAGAGATGTAATTGACTATATACGCAAAGAGTCTAAGCATAATCTTGTCTTTTTAAAAGAAGATAAGCAAGAGGGAATATTAGAAATGCAAGTATCGCTTACGGAGTATATGAAAGAGATGGAAAATAGTAACCGTAAGGAGGAAATTCTTCATTTTCAAAGTGTGCTAGCTGAGTTTAAAATCACATTTTCAGAGCTTGCTAAGGAATCTCCTAAGCATCGTGATACGCGTGAGCACTTAAGAGAAATTGTAAAGATTATTATAAAAGACGAGAAAATGATGGAAGAGCTGTTCCGAAAGAAAAAGTTACCGCTTAAACATATTGAACCGTGTGTTAGGGTAAGTCGTAAAACATTAGAGCGGCATAGAAAATACATTATTGCAATGTGTATTATCTTTGCAAACAACTATACATATATTCTTGATTATATAAGAGGGGGGAAGCATGATGAATAAAGGAATTGTGATGGATATAAAAAAACATAGCGTAGTTGTTTTAACTCCAAATGGAGAGTTTATTACGTTTAAAAGAAAAGTACACTCTTACATGATTGGAGAGGAAATCTCGTTTAACAAACAAGAGCAAAGAGCACCGCGTTTTTCAATCCCTTCTTTCTTAAAGCCTGCATCATTACTTGTTACTTGTTTTCTATGTGTGTTGCTGTTTTTCTACAACCAACCGGAAGAAAAAGTATTTGCTTATGTCTCAGTGGATATAAATCCAAGTTTAGAGGTGAGCGTAACAAAGGATCTTCGTGTTATAGATTTACGAGCTTGTAATGATGATGGAAGGCGTATTTTAAAAGAAATGAAGCGATGGGAAAATAAAGACCTGCAAGACGTAATACGTACTATTATAAAACACAGTCAAGAGGATAAGTACTTAACGAATGATAAGCAAGTTATGCTAACAGCTGTTACAAAGGACAAGTCGCTAGAACCACAGTTGGAAAAGGCTATGCAAAAATTAAAGAAAGAGTATGAGACAAAATATGTTACAGTCGTATATCAAAGCAGTACGATGCAAATGCGGGAGAATGCTAATAAAGCAGGAGTTGGCACAGGTGTTTATATAAAGCAAGAGAATGAGAAGCAGAAATCGCTTACTCCACCTGCGCCGCCGTCTAATCAAGAGGAGCGCGATGAGGAGATACATTCGCAACCAAAGTCATCTCCTGAAGTATCATCGGATTCGTCTCCTGTAAAAGAAGAAAGATACGAGAAGCAGGAGCATATAGAACAAAAGCAATCCAAGGAACAGCAACCGAAGCAAATAAAAGGAAATAATGGACACCAACAAGAAAACAACGGTAGAGGATCTCAGCAAGGAAATAATGGAAATCAGCAAGAAAACAACGGTAGAGGATCTCAGCAAGGAAATAATGGACATCAGCAAGAAAACAACGGTAGAGGATCTCAGCAAGGAAATAATGGACGTGAGCAAGAAAACAACGGTAGAGGATCTCAGCAAGGAAATAATGGACACCAACAAGAAAACAACGGTAGAGGATCTCAGCAAGGAAATAATGGACACCAACAAGAAAACAACGGTAGAGGATCTCAGCAAGGAAATAATGGACATCAGCAAGAAAACAACGGTAGAGGGTCTCAGCAAGGAAATAATGGACATCAGCAAGAAAACAACGGTAGAGGGTCTCAGCAAGGAAATAATGGACACCAACAAGAAAACAACGGTAGAGGATCTCAGCAAGGAAATAATGGACACTAGCAAGAAAACAACGATGGGGGATAAAAACAAGGAAATAAAGGTAATATAAACGAAAATAACGGGCCTAAAAATGAGGACAAAGACATTCCTGCCACATAACATCAAGGGAATGAAAAGAAGAATCCATAGAATATTGAAGATGGGAATTCGTTTCATGTTAATAAATCTCTCTAGTTTCAAACTAAAGAAATTCTTATTATTTAAATTTTTTAAATGACGGACACAAAATCGTATATCCTTTCGAATTATATATATGGATATCATTAATATTTATATAAAAGGGGAGAAAAAATATGAAAAAAACAAAAGAAATGTATGAAGAAATCGCTGAAGTATTAAAGGTATTGGCACATCCTGTCCGTTTATCCTTAGTAAAAATAATGCTTGCAAAAGGCCCTACTAATGTAACAACAATGTATGGGGATTTACAAATGCCTCAAAGTACAATTAGTCAACATCTATCCAAATTAAAAGCTGCTAAAATCGTAACTGGTACTCGAAAAGGATTAGAAATTTATTATGAGGTAACGGACAATCGTACAAAAGCGATATTAGCAAGTTTAGTTTAAATGCTGACTTCCTAGACTTCAAAATTAAGAAGAGGATAGGAAAGTAATTCTGTGGCTATAATTTTTTAGAATTTTACATAAGAGCTATATTTATAAGAATATGTAATTTTCCTTAGCTACAGTTAATTCCTTTGAGAAATAAGCTTTTTTTCATTTTAGGGGTATTTTTTGTTAGCTTAATAGTGATGTGACGATACCCCTATTATAAAATTTCAGAAGAATTCTTGACATAGAAGATGTAACAAAGTTGATAGGGTTCTTTTAGTCATTTAATCTTTTTATTTGATGGTCTTTTCCCCATTCAAATAGTTCATCCATAATTTGCATTAAAGATTTTCCATGTGCGCTTATTGTATACTCAACCTTTGGTGGTACTTCTTGATATACAGTACGATGGATAATTCCATCAGCTTCAAGTTGCCGAAGTTGTTGTGTAAGAACCTTTTGTGTAATGTTTGGAATTTCTCGTTTTATTTCATTCGTTCGCATTTTTCCATCCATCAAAATACATAATATATGAACTTTCCATTTTCCGCCGATTACTTCGAGTGTTGTTGCAATTGGGCAATCATCATTTTGATTCATATAACACCTCCAAAGGTACTTTAAGGTTCCTATAGCACTTTAAAGTACGTACTTTTCAATTATATGTGACTCATTCATACTAATACTAAAGCGTTTGAATTATTTATAAGGGGGAAGAAAATATATGAAAACACTTGTAATTGTAGCACATCCTGATATTGAAAAGTCTCGAATTAATAAAAGATGGGTAGAAGAACTTGAGAATTATTCAGATGAAATTACGGTGCATGAATTATATAAAGCGGCACCGAATTGGGAGTTTAATGTTGAAGAGGAACAAAAGCTGTTAGTAGAACATGACCGATATATATTTCAATTTCCGCTCTACTGGTATAGCTCACCACCATTATTAAAAAAATGGTTCGATGATGTATTAACATATGGATTTGCTTACGGATCTAAAGGGGATAAAGTGCAGGGAAAAGAGTTTGGTGTAGCTATTTCTATAGGTGGATTAGAAAAAGACTATGAAAATAGCGGGATCACAATGGCTGAGTTGACGAAACCATTTCACGCTACAAGCTTATACACGGGAATGGAGTTTATTCCTTCCTTCTATTTATATGGTGCAGAATATGAAATCAGTGATGAAGAGATTGAAAAAAGTGCACCTGAATATGTGAAATATGTTATGAACAAGGAGTATTCTAATATATAAGGAAAAATAGCCATTTACTTGTTAAGTAGATGGCTATTTTTTCATGTGTTTTATATTCACTAAGTGTAATCTTTAGTAAATTAATAGTTAATTTGGTAAAATAAAAACCCTAACATATATAAAGGGGAGTTTTACTTGAGAACGATGCGACAATTATTACAAAAGAGAGCAATGCAATCACCAAATTTGGAAGCGCTTGTCGGGGGAGAGAAAAGGTATTCGTTTCAACAATATAATGAACGAGTAAACCAGCTTGCACATTATTTGTTACATAACGGTGTGCAAAGAGGGGATCGCATAGGAATACTATGCAAAAATAATCATCCGTTTCCAAGCATTATGATGGCAAGTTTGAAAATTGGAGCGGTATTTATTCCGCTAAATCATCAGCTTACAGCTTATGAATTAGAAACGATTGTAAAAGAAGCAAAGTTAAAAGTATTAGTTATTGATGAAGAATTTAGTGAAGTGTTATTAAAGGTTGATGCTGTTAAAGAAATTCCTTATGTAATTAAAACGACAGAAGAAGGCTTTGGTTCATTTGAATTAAAATTGCAAGAACAGCCAATTACAGAGCCGAACGTAGAAGCTCATGAAGATGATGATGCGATTTACTTATTTACTTCAGGAACGACTGGACAGGCAAAAGCATGCGTAATTGGTCATAAAAACTTACATCATTATTTTACTGAGATTGCGGGGCAAAGAGAAATTCCAGCAGGTGAACGCTTTTTATCAGTGCATCCATTGTTTCATATGAGTGGAGTGCTTTCTATTTTAAATTGCATTTATCATGGCATAACGATGATTTTCTTATCTGATTCAAATCCTACTCTTATTTGGGATAAGATTGAAGAAGAGAAAATTACTACGATGCTTGCGTTTCCAGCAGTGTATAGTTATATGCTTGATGAACTAAATAAAAAAGAGCGTAACATTTCGACCTTTAAAGTAGCGCAAAGTGGTGGTACAAAAGTTCCAGAAACGCTCATTCAAAAATATATGGAAAAAGGAATATATATGGTGCAAGGGTATGGTAGTACAGAAGGTTGGGTAGTAACTTCTTGGCATCCAAATATGGGAAAAGAAAAAATGTCTTCTGTAGGGAAAACACTTAAGCATGTAGAATTGAAAATTGTTCATCCAGAAACAGGGGATGAACTAACAACAAATGAAGTTGGAGAGATTCATGTAAGAAGTCCATACATGTTTAAAGGATATTGGAATAATGAAAAGGCGACAAAGAGGGTAGTAAAAGATAATTGGTTTAACATGGGCGATGCAGGTATGATAGATGACGATGGATTCCTACATATTATGGGAAGATATAAAGACGTTATCATACGCGGTGGTGACAACGTATATCCAGATCAAGTAGAAGATGTCATTCATGAAATATATGGTGTTCTAGAAGTTGCAGTAGTTGGAATTCCAGATGACTTTTGGGGTGAGGTTCCAAGAGCTTATCTTGTGAAGGATATCGAAACATCATTAACAGAAGAAAGTATTGTTCAGCATTGTAAGAATAAATTAGCAGGTTACAAAATACCAGAAGTGGTATTCATGGAGGAGTTACCGAAAAACGCTTTAGGGAAAGTGTTGAAGATGGAATTAAGAGAAGATGTACTTGTAAAATAAAAAGCTATTAGATGATGAGGAATCCAGTTATGTATAAAGCATAACTGGATTTTTTGTTTATGGTTCTGTTATTTGATATTGTTAATATTTTAAACTTTTTGTGTTTTTTTGGTGTAATATTGAAAATAAAGGGAGCTAATTAATTTCAGTACAAGGGGGAGAAAATATGGCTATAAAATTAGAAACTGAGCATTTACGTATAGAACCTTTTACCAATGATGATGTGTTTAGAATTAAAGAATTGGCTAATGACAAGGAATTAGCCAATATTCTTGGGCTTCCACACCCATATAAATTGGAGTTCGCGCAAGATTGGGTTGATATGCAACCAGAACTTATAAGGCAAGGAATTGAATATCCTTTAGGAGTTGTTTCTAAAGAATCAAGAGAAATTGTAGGTACAATTACACTAAGAATTGACAAAGGCAACAATAGAGGTGAGCTTGGTTATTGGATTGGTAAGAATTATTGGGGTAAGGGTTTTGCAACCGAGGCTGTAAACAGAATGATTCATTTTGGCTTTATCGAATTAGGTCTAAATAAAATTTGGGCATCTGCTATTTCTAGAAATAGATCATCGATTAAGGTGTTAGAGAAGTCGGGTTTACGTAAAGAAGGCACATTGAGACAGAATAGACTTTTATTAAATACATATGAAGATGTTGATGTTTATGGAATATTAAAGACAGAATACAACGTTTTAAATTACAGATAAGATTGGTAGTGTAGTGGCAAAAAGGAAACCCTTCAGAACAAGGTTTCCTTTTTGTATTTCTCAAAAATCAACATTGTAGTTTAACAGACCCTTGTTTATCAAAAACATAATAATTTACTAGATTTTGCATTTTGTGTAAGATAATAAAGAATATTCAATTAATAATTTGAAGGATGAGATGTAATGAAGCTACCACTATTACAAGTAGAGACAGAGAGGCTGATTATCCGTCCATTTCAAAAAGAGGATTATGAAAGTTGGTTAGATGGATTCAATAAGAGGTTACCATCTCAATATAAATACGATGATGGCTATCATGACATGTCGTCTTCAACGAAAGAATGGTTCACGGAATGGATAAGAGGGTTTGATGAGGCGGCACATCGAGATGAAATGTACGTATTAGGCATATTCCGAAAAAAAGATGGCGCCAATATTGGAAAGCTAGAGCTTATAAAGATTTTACGTATGGATTATCAATGGGCGATGATGGGCTACTCTATTCATAATCAATATTGGAAAAATGGATACGGAGTAGAAAGTGTAATAGCTGTGCTGCCGTTATTTTTTAATAGCCTTCAATTTCATAGAATTGAATTACATATACATGTCGATAATGAGCCATCCGTTCGTCTTGCAGAAAGAGCTGGTTTTTCATTTGAATGTATGAGAGAGGCATTTTCTATGGGGAATGGTAAGTGGGCAGATTTTCTTGTTTATTATAAAAATAAGGAGATGAATATATGAGGATACTTATTACAGGTGGAAATCGAGGATTAGGATTACAGTTAGTAAAGGTATTTCATGAAAATGGACATATAGTTTATCCACTAGTTAGAAGTAAGGAAGCGATAGGACAATTGAATAAGGTTTTTACTTCGAGATGTTTTCCTATATTAGCAGACTTGACAGATGATGAGAGTACTGAGCGAATTAAGAAGCAAATTGGAGATTACACAGAGCATATTGATCTAGTTATTAATAACGCTGGAATTACTGGAAAGGAAACTGAGATTTTACGTACAAATTCAGAAGAGTTAATGGAACTATTTAACGTTCATTGTTTAGGTGTTATTCGAGCAATAAAAGGTACGTATTCAGCTTTAACTAAATCAAATCAGCCGAGAATTATAAACGTATCATCTCGTTTAGGCTCTTTACATAAAATGGCCGAAAAAGAATTTCCACAAGGGCAGTTCTCATATTCATACCGGATCGCAAAAGCTGCACAAAATATGTTAACGCTCTGTTTACAACAAGAGTTTGCGGATAAAGGAATTCGTGTAACCGCAATTCACCCTGGAAAATTAAAGACTGACATTGGTGCTTTTGATGCGAATATGACTCCTACTGAAGGAGCTCAAAATATATATGATTGGGTAATGGATTCAAATGAGGATGTTTCGGGTAAGTTTATTGAGCCGGATTTAGGGGAGTTGGAGTGGTAATGTACGATCTTACAACCATTCAAAATATATTTGGACCTTCAAAAAAATTTTAAAAGAGGATTAGGGGATATGAGAATGAAAAAAGTAAACGTAGTCCATTATGATGCATTTAGTAATAAACCGAACATGGGAAATCCAGCAGGCATTGTATTAGAAGCAGATGGATTAGGGGAAGAGGAAATGCAACTCATTGCTGAAAAGGTTGGATTTAACGAAACAGCTTTTGTTCTTTCTTCAGAAGTAGCAGATATAAGAATTCGCTATTTTACACCTGGTCATGAAAATGATTTATGTGGTCATGCGACAGTAGGGTCAATATATGCACTTCATGAAAGAGGAATATTGGGAGGGAAACATAAGTTAACGATTGAAACGAAGGCGGGAGTTTTACCAATACATATAGGTGCGAATGAAAATGGGGAAACTTTTATTAAAATGAGACAAGCAATACCTAAGTTTCAAAGTTTTGCAGGTTCCAAAGAGGCATTAGCTCACAGTATTGGTCTTGAAGTGAATGATTTAGATGGAAATTTACCGATTGTATATGGAAGTACTGGTATTTGGACTTTAATTGTACCTATTAAAAAAATTGATGCATGTGAAAGAATGAAACCTAATAATGATGAATTTCCATCGGTGCTAAAAGAAATGCCAAAGGTTGCGATCCATCCACTTTGCTTGGAAACATATGATGCAGAAGCAAAAATGCACGGTCGTCATTTCTCATCACCTTATTCTGGAACAATAGAAGATCCAGTGACAGGAACTGCTTCAGGTGTAATGGGAGCGTATTATGCGACGTATTTGGAGAAAGATTTTGACCATGAACTGGAGTTAATCGTTGAGCAAGGACAGGAAATAAATAAAGATGGTCGTGTAACGGTTTATGTAACGAAAGATGTAGAAACTGAGAAGTTACAAATTGATATTGCTGGAACAGCGGTGTATGTAAAAGAGTTTGAAATTTCAATATAAAAGAATGAAGCCCAGTATATAACCGGGACTTCTTTTTACCTGTTCAACACTTCAATATACGAAGCATCCCCAGCTGTTCTAATAGCAGAGCGGAAATTATTGTTTTCTAACGTTTCAGCAACTTGTTTTAATTGCTGTGCATCATCATGATGAATAAGTAAACTATCAGCACCACTTTCTTCTATATGAATGTGTTCAACATTTCCAATCGCTTCATGTATAGCTTTTAAAAATTCAGGTTTCATATTGTCCTCCTATATGTATGTAACGTCGTTATATAGTATTTCCTTATTTTTGAAATATAAAAGGAAATGAAAAAGGAAATGAATTTTTGTTATATTAAGATTTTGGAAGGGATTCCCTATTGGTTTGTCAAATGATAGTAAAGTTGCCTTTTGAATTTAGATAATATTCGGAATGGAAGGTGAGAGAAATGGAAATTTCAATAATCGCTGCACAACTAGTTAAGGAGAAAGTTATTTCACATTATCCAAATAGCATGAAAGTGTTGAGCGGAGGAACGACAAGTACTGTATATTTGTTGGATGGAAGATATGTTGTGAAATCAAATGAAGCGAAAGTAATACGTGAAGAAGCTAATTTTCTTTCTTTTTATGAGGGGAATGCGTTATTTTCAAAGCTTTTGTATAAAGAACCTTTACATACATATGTTGTGTATTCTTTCCTTGAAGGTAGTACTTCGTGCGAACAAGGACATAAACGAAGTACGCTTATTACACTTGTAAAAGAAGCTATTAATAAGTATGAAGTAGTTTCAGATATAGATGGATGGGGATGGAAAGATAGTCCGGTTCAATCTTGGACAGAATTTTTATTAGCAAATGTAATGGAAGTTCGTGGGAATTTGAGGCAGTACATAAGTGAGGAAGAACATCAGCTTGTTCTTACACTTGTAAATAGTCCACAAAGAGGTACTGGAATGGATAGGCCGTTTTTATTACATGGTGATCTTGGATTCCATAATTTTATATTTCAAAAGAATAAGTTAACCGGTGTGATAGATCCTTTACCAGTCTTAGGAGATCCTATATACGATTTAATTTACGCGTTCTGTTCAACACCAGAAGATTTAACGAAAGAAACCATTCAGTATGTGATGAAACAATGTGCATTTCGTAAAAGGGACCGAGATTTATATGAAGAAATAGTAATAGGTTTATATTTGCGTATTGATACATGCTTAAGACACCACCCAAAAGATTTAGAAGATTACTTAGTAGCTTGGCGTTATTGGATGAATGAGATTATGTTCGATAACGAAAATAAGACGACATTATAGCACTTATATTTGGGGGAGATATAGAAATGAACATTTCAGAAGCAAAAAGAGATTTAGCACAAAAAACGAAGAAGGGATTTCCTGTTATAATAGCTGGTCTTTTATTTTGGATTGTAGCGAGCATAACTGGTGTTCTTCTTTTAGAAAAGCAAGTTGTGTGGGTATATTTAATTGGTATGGGCTGTGTGTTTCCTTTCGGCTTAATGATAGCTGCTATATTAAAAATTGACATGTTTGCGAAAGGAAATCCGCTAGGGACTTTAGCTGGAGTAATTGGTGGGATAAATGTATTGAATATTCCGTTTGTATTACTTGCATATTTTCAATTTCCGGAGTGGTTACCTTTTGTAGTAGCGATGTTAATAGGTGTTCATTTTTTACCATATGTATGGATTTATGAAAGTAAAAGTTATGGTTTTTTATCAGTAGGAACTGTATTAGTAACGTCAGTATGTGGGATTCTTTTTGCAGAAAAAGGATTTATTGTAATTCCTATGGCGGTTACATTTGTCTATTTTGTTACTCTTATAAGCTTATCAATTGAAAATAAAAAAGCAGAAAACTATCAACAAATATCAGCTTAATAAAAAATTAAAGGAAGAGGAGAATAACTATGAATAATTTCGTTTGTACAACGTGTGGCGTTCAGTATGCAGCGAGTGTGGAAGAACCGGTAAGTTGTCTTATTTGTGATGAGGAGAGACAATATATTAATCCGAAAGGGCAGTCTTGGACGAGTTTAGAAAACTTGCAAACGAGTGATACATATAAAAATGAAATTATAGAAGAAGAAAATGGGCTTTATAGTATTACAACAAAACCAGAATTTGCGATCGGTCAAACGGCATTTGTAGTCAAAACAGAGTCATATCGTTTGCTATGGGATTGCATTACTTATTTAGATGAAACGACAATTGAGAAGATAAAAGAGTGGGGTGGATTAGATGCGATTGCATTATCTCATCCGCATTATTATTCAACACAAGTAGAATGGGCAGAAACATTCGATGTACCAATTTATATACACGAAGACGATAAAGAGTGGGTAATGCGTCCTAGTAGTCGTATTATTTATTGGACTGGCGAGTCTTTACAATTAGCAGATGGAGTAACAGTGCATCGTCTCGGAGGACATTTTAGTGGCGGTTCTGTATTACATTGGGAAGAAGGAAATGATGGAAAAGGTATTTTATTAACAGGTGATATCATTCAAGTTGTAGCGGATCAGCAGTGGGTAAGCTTCATGTATAGCTATCCAAACTTAATTCCATTACCGGCGAGAAAAGTTGAGGAAATGGCGAATCGAGTGAAACCGTTACAATTTAATCGCCTATATAACGCTTTTCACCGAGTAGTAAAAGAAAATGCAAATGAGGCAGTTGAACGTTCTGCGGAAAGATATATGAAAGCGATAGAAGGAAAGTTGTTTCATACGTAAAAAGGGATTTTATAAGCGGCAAAGCACTGGGTGCTTTGCTTTTTTTATGATGCAGAGATGTCGTTATTTGTCGGTAAGTCGATATCCTTTGTCGAAACGTCGATATATTGAAAAAATCGTTGATATATTTGGAGTTGTGATCGATATATTTGAAAAATCGTCGATATAATTTCATGTACAAAAAAAGAGCGGATAGAAAAAAGCAAAGCGATATCGCTTTGCTTTTCATTGTTTTTTAGTAGATCAATCTAAAAATGCTTGTTGCAATGCTTTCAGTCCATCGCTGTAGATGCCATGAAACAGATTAATTGCCTCTTCATCACTAACCCCTACAGGAGTGAAAGTACCAGACCACTCTACTAACGATGTGTTACTTTCAGTACCTTCTTTAACCTGGATTGTAGATAGATAATTAGTGACTGGGAATGGTGCATTCATTATTGAATACGTGTAGTAGCGTTCCTTATCATTGAATACTTCTAAGCGCTCTATAATCGTATCACCATCTGGATTAGCTAGATGACGTACGCGTCCACCTTCAGTTACTTTGCTGCTAGGTATATAAGGTAACCAGTCTGGAAGGGAGTTAAAACCTCCGATTAATTGCCATACTTGTTCAGGTGAAGCAAAAACTGTCATAGATGTAGTAGTATGTGCCATATTTATTACGCTCCTTTTTATCCTGCTATTTACAGGGAAATAATCAGTGGGATGACCCCACTGATTAAGGTTTCATTTTATTTTACGTTGATTGGTAGTGGTGCATTAGGTGCTACTAGTTTTTGTTCGCGCATTTCTTCCCAGAATGCTGCTGGAATTACTGTGTTTAATGCAGTTTGGTCTTCTACAATTCGTTCAGGTTTACTTGCACCAGGAACAACGGCAGCAACTGCTGGGTTAGCTAGTGAAAATTGTAATGCAGCAGCCTTGATGCTGATTTCGTGACGATCTGCAAGAGCTTTGATTTTCTCAACTTTTGCAATAATTTCTGGTGATGCCTTTTGATATTCGAAGTGAGCACCTCCAGCAAGAATACCTGAGCTATATGGGCCACCAACAACAATATCCATATTATGCTTTACAGCTGCAGGCATTACTCGTTGCAAGGCAAGCTCGTGGTCTAATAGTGAATAACGACCAGCTAACAAGGATATATTTGGCTTCGCTTCTTCCAAATCAAGCATAAGTTCAATTGATTCTACTTTGTTTACTCCAAGTCCCCAACCTTTAATGACTCCTTCTTCACGTAAACGTGTTAGCGCACGGAATGCTCCTGTACGAGCCGTTTCAAATTGTGAAATCCACTCGTCGCCATAAAAGTCTTGTGCTAAATCATGAATGAAAACAAAGTCTAGACGATCTGTTTTTAAACGTTTCAAACTTTGCTCGATAGAACGAAGTGTTGCATCTGCGCTATAGTCATTGATCATTTTATTTTTACGACCAAATTCGAAAAGTCCGCCTTTTTCACCTAAATCACGTGCAGATGGATCTTCCAGTTCATCCGAAATAGTTCGACCTACTTTCGTACTTAAAAAGTAATCATCACGATTTCTTTTCGAAAGTGCTTCACCAAGACGAATCTCGGCTAATCCAGATCCATAAAGTGGAGCTGTATCAAAGTAACGAACGCCATTCTCCCAAGCAGCATCCACTGTAGCGATTGCTTCTTCTTCTGGGATATTACGGTACATATTTCCTAGTGGTGCTGTACCAAAACCAATTTTTTCTTTTAGTAAATTACTCATTAAAGATATCCTCCTAAAATGTATTTAAAAATTAATTAATCATTGTGAATGGATGTGAAAATCAATACATGTCATTTCATCGCCTGACAAAATGCATTATAAAAGTATTGAAACAGTTAAAAAAGTAAGCACTTTAAAGTACGATGGGTACCTAAAAGGTAACAAAGGTAATTTCTACTACTGAATTACTTACTCAACTTTTACAAATGCTATTATGAAATGTATTTTACATAATGAAAAGTACGTACTTTAAAGTGATATAGATACTAAAAAGTAATACAGGTACTTTTTAGTGCCGTATTACTCATCTACTGTTCACGTATGCTATTATGAAACATGTTTAACACAATAAAAAGTACGTACTTTAAGGTGCTATAGATACTTAAAAGTAATATTTAAATGTTTTAGCTTAATTGCCTTATAAAATTATTAAAGGAGATCTTTATATGAAGACATACAATATTCCTGTGGAGGTAACTTTGAAAGTTATCGGTGGAAAGTAGTTATCCTTTCTCATTTAAAGAAAGACAAAAAGAGAACGTGCGAATT
>NZ_JBHWYR010000068.1:0-24422 GCF_042728695.1 Bacillus sp. NPDC060175 | reverse complement strand
CTGGAACCATGTTTTTCTATCTATATGTGACTATTCTTTCTTATATATACTTTAGTCCGGAGGGGATAAAAGACGTAATTTGGCCAGTATTTCATTTGTTAAAAGGGGTTCGTTTTTCATTCATAGAACGATTAGAAATTATATATATCGCTTACTATTTGATTGTATTTTCCACTACAATATATCCGTATTTATTTTTCAGTTTTGAATCTGTGACCATTTTATTTCAAAAAAATGCTCGCAATTGGGCGCTCGTTAGTTTTATGTTTTTAATAGTCGGCTTATTTATTTTTCTAAACCCCGACGTGGATCAATATTTGTTTATATATTCTCTTATGGATATCTTAAATATTATTTTCTTTATTCTATTACCAATCTTTTTTTTCGCTTACAGCATTCTTTTCACTTGGTTAACTAGGAGGAAACAACTTTGATTCGAAAATGGATATGGATTGTAACTTGTTGTGTATGTTTAATCGGTTGTAGTCAAAGAATCCCTCTTGAACAGGTTTCATTAATCCTGTTAATCGCCTTGGATAGAACTTCTAATGGAGACATAAAAGTGGGCACAAGCATACCACTCTTTCATCATAAACAGCAAAGAAGTACTATAGAGCAATGGGCGCGGGCATCCACTGTATATAATGGATTCAGTAAAATAGATACGAAGTTAACGGGCTATATGACAGCCTCAAAAGCTGAAATCATTTTAATTGGGAAAAAATTGGCCCAAGAAGCAAATTGGATGCAGGAGCTTGATTCTTCTTACCGTGATCCTTACGCTACCATTAATGCTAAAGTAGTACTTGTTGATGGACCTGTAGAAGAAATTTTCACAATTAATAAGCCCGATAAACCATCACTACCATCTTACATAAGTAGTGTAATCGAATCCTCCATTCAAAATAATCAATCCGTTTCTTCCACGATTCAACAATTAATGAGAGAAAAAAATGAAGAAGGAATGACACAAGCTGTTCCAGTTATTAAAAAAACAAAGAATGAAATCGACACGGTAGGAATTGCACTTTTAGATCGACAAGGAAAATTTATAACTCGTATCCCTAAAAAAGATGTTAAATTCTTCAATCTTATAAATAAGCCCAAAAATAAAGGCCGGATGATACTACACCTTGTGCTTCCTCCTAAAAAATCCAACAAAAAACCAAACACTTCTATCTTGGTACAGAATGCGACAAGGAAGGTAGATGTTAATTTTCAAAACGGAAAGTTTGTATTTAATCTCGATATAAATGCAAATGTAGCTTTAATAGAAAAAACCAATGCGAATTTAATTAAGGGACATTATGATAATAAAAAAAAACATAAATAATTTAAAGAGTGCTATTCAAAAAGAAATTAATAAGAAGTTACAAGATATTTTGGATGAAATACAGCAGAATAAAATTGATCCAATCGGATTATCCCTATATGCTAGAGCTTTTCAATATAAAGAGTGGAAAAAACTAAAAGGAAATTGGTTGCAAGCGTTAGCAGAGGCTAAAATAAATGTAAAGACACACGTCAAAATAAAAGATACTGGGACCATTAGAAATTAGACTAGCCTATTCTTGTATTTGATAGCATTTCTCAGTAAAATTTTCCCTCCTCAATAATTATTATGTAAAAGATGCTAACTCAAAGAAAAATTTTTAAGTTAAATACAAAGCAATAGATTTTTCTTTTTTATCTAACAGTTCTTTTAAAATGACAACAATTTAACTGCAGTAATCCAGTATAAGTTTCTAATTTAAGGAACCGGAGAACTTATAATTCTGGTGCAGTAGACGTGCCAAATTTCATTCCAATAGCAACTCCAAGATAAAACATCAAAGCCGAAATTCCCAAGTTAAGGAATTTCGGTTTTTTGAGTTCGTACGAATGTCTTAGTCTTAGTTCTATGTACTTTGATATATAGGCCCAAATCAACAAATTTCCGCATCATTTTATCGTATAATGAGAGACCTTAATAAATCTTTTTTTATTTATATATCCCATACGGGCATCAATTGCCTTTTATTACTTATACTCTTTAGATTATTTCAAATGATTCTATTTCCTCCTTGTTTAACCCTTTTGATATATTTCAAATTTCTTGTTTTTCCTGTATTGATAATTAATTATTATCAGATATAATGTTGTACCCATACTAAGTTACAAAAAATAATAATCTATTATTAAAGAATCAGAAAAAACTACCCTTATACCTTCCAGTTATACCTCTTATTGCGTACCAGACTCCCATCTATATGTGATGGATTCTTTTATCTTTTTCAATAATCAAATTTCCATTAAATATTTAACTTGTTTATTACTCTTAATGAATATTATTTCTTTTTATTGATTTCAGCTTTATATTGTACGATTATTTAACGTTATTCGATAAAATACGTAAATTTTACAAATACCCTAGTTTTCATCGTGTGAAAACTATTTATCCCCCCTTAGTCAAAGGTGCTTCTCCCTATGTATACTTGATTTTTCACTCTTGCATTTTTTATTCATTCATGTATTATATGATGAAAGAAACTTTACAAGAAGAAAACTATTATCAATGAGGTCTATCATATGGAAACAGAAAATAATGTTACAATTGGTTCTTTCGTACAATTTCCCTATCGTAATAACTCCTCCTTACAATTAACAGGTTATGTAGTGAATATCCTACAAAACACGATTGTAGTTGATATTGCAGAGATTGCCGAAACACATGCTATAGACGAAACTAGACAAGTCGTAAAACATGGTTGTTATCATAAAATGAAGTAAACTTATAATATATAAAAAGATCCTAGTACCCACTAGGATCTTTTTATATAACGTTGGTCAGATTACCACGCTTAAGGGTACCGCATGGTGGAAAATATCCTGTGAAACAATTACTTGTATAGACTTTTTCATTACAATTATATGCATAAATAAAAAAGTGAATAAATAAAAGACAAGCTGTTGGTAGCCTTCCGTCTGATATGTAACTACTGCTGTTAAGTGGTAGTTTACAAAAAAGTTATTTTCTTTTTGAACCACCTTTATTACGATTGGCTGACGCGAGGTACCCTCTTACGTTTATTATAACTATTAAAACATAACTTTTACTTGATTCATTTTCAGCCAAACCAATTTCACGTTGTATTAGCCATTAATTCCTTATCCATAAAGGATGTGTAGTATTTAGTAAAACTTGTTTTTTGACCAAATTTTTTAGTTTTAAAGCCATCGATTAAACTTCCTGATGTATATTCTCTTTATAATCTGAGTAACTAGAGCATACATTGTCAAAATTCCCAATAACCACAGAAAATAATAAAATGGAAGTGGAGTTAAGCCAATTTGAGTACTTAAACTGGTAAATGGAAGGAAAATCCCTATAATCATAACTAAGCCTGTAAGCATCAAAACTGGCCTAGCAGCCGTACTTTGTAGGAAAGGAATATGTTGAGTACGAATCATATGCACAATTAATAATTGTGTTAATAACCCTACTACGAACCAACCTGTTTGAAATAAGGATTGCATTTCAGGAATATTTGCACCAAATACATTCCACATTACGATAAAAATGATTATATCAAAAACACTACTTACCGGCCCAATAAAAATAATAAAACGAAATAAATCTTTTGTATCCCAACTTCTTGGTTTTACTAAAAATTCATTGTCTACTTTATCCCATGGAATTGAAAGTTGGGATAGATTATATAGTAAGTTTTGACATAATATTTGAATTGGTAGCATTGGAAGAAAAGGAAGAAATGCACTAGCAATTAATAAACTTAATACATTTCCAAAATTTGAACTTGATGTCATCTTAATATACTTCAGTATATTTCCAAACGTTGTCCGACCTTCCACTATAGCATCTTCTAAAACATGTAAGTCCTTTTCTATAAGTATAATATCTGAACTCTCTTTAACAATATCATCTGCTGTATGGATAGATACACCAACGTCAGACTGTTTTAAAGCAAACACATCGTTAATTCCATCTCCCATAAACCCAACTGTATGACCATTCATTTGAAGTGCCTTAATAATACGGAATTTTTGACTAGGATTTAATTTTGCGAACACACTTGTTTTACTTGCAAGTTTTCCTAATGCCTTATCAGGAAGACTATCAATTTCATAACCCAGTACTGGTTCTCCTATATACAAGCCCATTTTCCTACATACATTTCTTGTCACGGACTCATTATCACCAGTTAAAATTTTCACTTGTACTCCTTTCTTTTGTAGAGTATGAAGTGCAGCGATAGCCGATTGTTTGGGTGGATTTAAAAAACCTACATATCCAACAAGTATCATATCTGATTCATCATCAATAGAGTAACTATCCACTTTATCACTCTTTAGCTGCTTATATGCAACTGCGACCACTCGCATCCCTTGTTCCTGCCAGAGTTCAATTAAGTGTTTATTTTTACGTTGGATTTCATCTGTAATAGAAATTATCTTATTCTTTTCTTTTATATAACTACAAATTGATGCAACTTCTTTAACAGCACCTTTACATAGCATTATTCGTTCGTTAGCATTGTTTTCTAAAACAACTGAAACTCGTCTTCGATCAAAATCAAATGGGCATTCATCTATTTTTGAGTATTGAGATATATCATATTTACTACTATCTCTTACATAACGTATAACTGATAAATCAATTTCATTTTTATATGCTGTATGAAAGTAACCATTTATATACGCTAATTTCAAAACTTCATCCGACTTTTCTCCATTTGTATCTGTATGGCGTACCAGATCCATTTTATCTTCTGTCAACGTGCCTGTTTTATCGGTACAGAGAATATCCATAGCCCCAAGATTATGAATAGAAGATAGCTGTTTTACAAGTACCTTCTTTTTACTCATATTAATAGAACCTTTAGCTAAATTAGCGGTTACAATCATTGGAAGCATCTCTGGAGTAAGTCCAATCGCTACAGCTATAGCGAATAAAAATGCCTCATACCAGTTCCCATTTATAACTCCATGTATCATCATGACAATAGGTGTCATGATGATCATAAATTTAATTAATAGCCAGCTAACTTTGCTTACCCCTTTATCGAATCTGGAATCAGATTTCTTGTTCAGTTTGAACTGATTCTTTGCTATTGAACCAAAATAAGTATCTGTTCCAGTACCTACAACTATTGCTTTTGCGGTACCACTTATGATATGAGTTCCCATAAAACAGAGATTTTCTAATTCAATTAAATTTTGGATTTTTCTAATTTTACGTTTTTTGTACATATAGAAATACTGATTTGATTTTTCAATGGGTAATGCTTCCCCTGTTAGTGATGATTGATTTACAAGTAAATTTTCCGATGAGATAATTCGTACATCTGCAGGTATAATATTCCCGGCAGATAATTCTATAATATCCCCTGGTACAAGATTCTCAAGAGCAACTTGTACCTTTCCACTTTCTTCTAATACTGCCCTCTTATTTTCCTTATATGAACCATTTCCTCCCCTGAAAACGGTTACCTTTTCATATACAAGATTTTTTAATTTTTCTATAGACTTCTGAGAACGAAGTTCTTGTATGAACCGAATTAACGCACTTATAGCCACCATAATCCCTACAATAATAGTACCCTTTATATCATTAGTAAGAAAAGATAACATCCCTAATATTATTAGAAGAGAAATAAACGGACTTCTAAAAGAATTAAATAATGTTATATACCATTTTATTCTTTTTTGATAAACTACTTTATTTTTCCCATATACTTCAAGTCGCTTAGTAGCTTCTTCCTGAGAAAGTCCATGAGATGTTGTTTTAAAAAAAGATAACGTCGACTCAACATCACTTTTTGCAATTTCACTTAGCATTTTATAATTTTTGCTTAGTACTTCCTGATTATAAAAAGATTTTTTTTTATTAGATCGCAACAACTTTACCTCCTATCCATTAAATAAAATCCCTCTGTTTTTTAAAATATAATTTTAAAACCACATTTTTATAATCACCCTGAATTTTCAATCAGATTTAGAAGTGCAATAGCACTTAAATAGTATTATTCTCACCATAAAAAGTAATTTTTATTTATAAGTGTCCTCATTATTAGCAGCAAAATTTTTGAATATAATTTGGTCTATCGCTAGTATAGTATTGTAGATGCTTTATTTATTATTTTTGAAGTTAGTTTTAACTATATAATGGATTATGAAGGCCCACAAAAGTCCTAAAACAGCTCCTATTAATACATCTAGCGGATAATGTACTCCTACCCAGACCCTTGAAAAAGCAATTAAAAAAGCTAACAATAAAAATACTTTCCCTAAACGTTTTTCATATAAGCATAAAGTTATAGCTATTGCGAAGGCACTTGTAGCATGATCACTAGGAAAAGAGGCATTAGCGGTATGCTCGACAAGTTGGTTTATATTCAAATGAGAAACAAATGGTCGTTCTCTATAAAAAAACAATCCAATAATTCTATTAAATACAAAAGCAAAACAACATGCTATAATAGCTTGAATTACACAGGTTCTATTTTTATATTTTTTGTTTAACCAAAGAATCATAAATAATAATATGAACATATACTGAGCATATTCAGCAAAAAAAATCATTAAATAATCGATGTATATATTTTCTTTCACATGCTCATTTATATACCGAAATCCATTATAATCAAGATTGTTTATTAAATTTAACATTTCTCCTCCATAAGCAAATATATTATCTGTTTATTTTATTGAAAATTGAGATATTTATTAGTATTCCCATTGCCATTAAATTAGCCATTAAAGAACTTCCACCAAAGCTAATAAATGGAAGGGGGGTGCCTGTAAGGGGGAAAATTCCCGTAACACCTCCTAAATTAACAATAGATTGAAGACCTATCATACTCCCGATTCCTATTGATATAAGACTTCCAAATTGACTTTTACACTCTTGAGCAACCTTAAAAGAGCGAATTACTATAGTTAATAAACCAGTTAAAATGATTAGTACCCCTATAATTCCAAGCTCCTCAGATACAATTGACATAATAAAATCAGTATGAGGCTCAGGTAAAAAACCTTCCTTTTGAACACTATTTCCAAACCCACGTCCACTAACTCCACCAGATCCTATGGCAATAAATGAATTTACAAGTTGGTAACCATCCCCTTTTGCATCAAGAAATGGATTAAACACCGTTGTAATACGCGCCATTTGAACATCAGATAAACCATATTTAACTATAAAGTATAAAGTCGGTACCCAAACAATAGAAGTAACCGTTATCCATTTCATTAAAATAGTAATGTTTATTCCAGAACATATAAACATACTAGCCCCTATTCCTAAAATTAATAATGCAGAACCTAAATTGGGTTGTTTGTATATCAAAAAGAACGTAAACATTAAAAACAAAATAACTTTACCACTGCCTTGCCAATATGATTTTTGCACCTCTTGACGTTTTGAAAAAAAACCTGCTAGTACAATAATCACACCCAGTTTAATAAATTCTGCAGGCTGTATTCCAAATATCCAAGATTGTGCATTATTAACAACTTTTCCTTTCCATAAAACTAAAAATAGTAATACAATACTTACCATTACAATACACACGGAAACGATGCGTTTTTTCCATATATGAAAAGGTAGTCCAATACAAATTATTAATCCTATTACTCCTAAAAAAAGTTTATTTAATTGAGAGCGAAAAAAGAAATCACTACTATAGCCATAATTTTTAACTGCAACAATTGAGCTGGCACTATACATCATCAAAGTTCCAAATACAATTGTAATGATAAGCGAAAACACCAACGGATAATCCAGTAACTTGAATACTTTTTTCATTTCTATTCTCTCTTTCTCTATACTTCCAACAAGTTTGTCTACAAACTTTGCAGGAACGAACTTAGGTATAAAAAATTTAATATAAATTTCTTATAAGCCTAGTAACATTTTTGCAATGGTAAAGTACAGAATTAACCCCGTTCCATCGACTAATGTCGTAATGAACGGACCTGAGATAACAGCTGGATCCAGCTTTAACTTATTTAAAATCAAGGGTAATACAGATGAAACAATAGACGACCAAATAACAATGAACAATCCAGTAATAGCTACAACTTGTGCGACTTCTGTACCTACGCCTAAAGTGTACGCACGAATTAATGCCGCCACGGCTAATGTAAGCCCTAGTAAAATGCCTACTAATGCTTCTTTTTTCATAACACGAAATATATCTTTAAATTTCACCTCATTTAGAGCTACAGCTCGAACCAATGTAGTTACGACCTGTGTACCTGTATTTCCACCAGTTCCAATTAACAATGGAATAAAGAAAGCCAATGCAACTACATGAGTCAAAGTTTCTTCATAATGTCGAAGTACAGAACCAGTATATGCTTCTGCTACAAACAGAAGTAATAACCAACCTATACGTTTACGGTATATTTGCCAAATAGAGGTTTCGAAATATGGCTTATCTAATGGGGTGCTCCCTCCTAATTTTTGAATATCTTCAGTTGCTTCTTCTTCGAAAACATCCATTGCATCATCGAAGGTTATGATACCTATCATCCGATTATCCATCGTTGTTACAGGTATAGCGGATAAATCATAATCCATTAGCTTTTGTACAGCTTCCTGTTGGTCTAGGTCCACTGAAACTGAAATAACATCCAATGCCATTATTGATGATAAAGTCTTATCATCTGAAGCTAGCAATAATTCACGAATAGAAACAATTCCATTAAGCTGACCACGCGAATCAAGAACATAAATATACGAAATTGATTCTACCCCTGCTCCAATTTTTCTAATATGTGACAGCGTATCTTTCACTTTCCAATTTTCCCTGGCAGCAATATAGTCAATTGTCATCAAACTGCCCGCTGTTCCAGATTGAAAAACCAGCAGACTTCTAATTCTTTGTTGAGATTCTTCAGACAAAAGTTGTATCAGTTTTTCAGCCTGAAGTGGATGAATTGAAAGAATTACATCAACAAGGTCATCAATAGATTGCCTAGCTAATAGCCCTTCTCCTTTATCCACAGGCAAGTTGGTGCAAATATTATATTGCTCCTCTGGAGTAAGGTAACTAAGAATTTTCGCACCTTTTTCAGCAGGAAAACATTTCATTAAAGATATCTGATCTTTATGATGAAAATCTTTCATTTCCATTGCAATATCATAGGATTGAGTTTTTATAAGTTCTCCTACTAAGTGGATGTCTTTTGTCGTTAATAATTGTTGTAAACATTTTTTCATCGTAATTCCTCCTTAAGGACAGTGGTACTTGTTATCATTTTCCCACTTTTGGGAAAACAAATTTCTTAATAAATATGGGATCAATATCATCAATCATTAGTTTTCCCCCCTTTTATAAGAGATTTATTACAAATAAAATTTCGCATATAAAAAACCTCCCCTAGTGATTCAACTAGAGGAGGCTGATTTTAAAAAAGACATAGCTAAATAAAGCTCATTCCCCCTAGTTGAGTTTTGGCACTATACAACGTAAAGGATGAATCATTCATCACTTAGCTATCTTAAGAAGAGCCTTAATCCGACAATTCCTGTTCTACCCATTGGCATCTTTCGATATTTTTGGGCAATAGCCTGTGTTTGTATAGGAGCCTCACCTAACAGGTTATAAATATTTAAAATTTTTTGCTTGTTTCGTATTAAAGCATATCCACTATTTTTGAACTTGTCAAGTAATAATAAAACTTATTTCTCCACCTTTTGATATCAAAACATTCCCAAATCATAGATATAAACATCTGTATAATAGTTTATATTTATACAACGAATTTTACAATTTATACACTAAATTTTCAAAATTATAAACTATAAAATTAATTTATTTTTTATTATTACACGTGTCTTGACGCTTTATTATTGAAGATTGATGTAAAAATAAAAAATTTAAAACCAAAGACGTCTGATAGATAACAAAAATTTCAACTTGATTCTCTCTCATTTTCAATATAACCTGTATCTTGTACAAAGGGATAAATTTTAAACACATTATTTTCACAGTAGATAAACACACAACATGTAATTTGCTTATTTCTGCAAATAATATATGTCTCTGTTAGGTGAGGCTCCTGTATAGAGAAACGCTGCTACCCAAAAATGTCGAGAGACGCCAATGGGTCAACAGGAACGGTCGAATTAAGGCCCTTCTTAATGTAGCTGGTTTTAAACCTATGCTGTACAGTGCTAAAACTCAATGAGGGGGACTTTTATGATAAAACGACTTGTTTAGCTTTTTCTTAGCAAGGTTTGTTTGTCTCGAAAAAGGCCTTTACTCATATGAGCAAAGGCCTTTTTAATGTGAATATAGTACAAAAAGAAAGGGTGAATCTTCATGAAAAAAAATTGGATCTATCACAATAAAATAAAAGTTATTTTGGGTACGTTATTTTTTATTTCCCTATTGGGAGGAACATATATATACTCTCAATTTTATAACTTTAGTGATAAAACATATCGTGAACTCGAAAGAGGACGCAAATCTATGAAAAGAGAACATAAAATATCCCCTTTAAAAGATAATATTTCCATCTTAATCATGGGAGAGGATAATAGTGAAACAAGAGAAGGAGAATATGGAAAAAACGCAAGGTCAGATGCATTAATGGTTGCTACGATTAATAAAGAAACGGCAGCAATAAATTTGTTAAGTATTCCACGTGATACTCGAGTCTATATACCAATAAAAGCAAAAGAAGATAAAATTGCACATGCACATGCATTTGGTGGTATAGATAGTACAATAGATACCGTTGAAAAGTTTTTGGATATTCCCGTTGATTATTATATTAAATTAAATTTTGATTCATTCTTAAGTCTTATTGATAGGATTGGAGGAATTGATGTAGATGTTCCCGTCACATTTACAGAACAGGACAGCCAAGACCAAGCTGATGCTATTCATTTGGAAAAAGGATATCAGCACCTAAATGGCGAACAGGCCTTAGCCTTGACTAGGACACGCCATATTGATAATGATTTTATGCGTGGACAACGGCAGTTATTAGTTATAGAGGCGATTGGAAATAAAATATTAACCATGAACTCATTAAGCAAGTTTAATAGTATATTAGATACAGTTAGTCCACATATGTCTACCAATTTATCCACAACAGATATGTTCTCTATTGCTAAAACTATGATGGACCACTCACCTAACATTAACAAAAGGCAGATTAAATGTAATGATAAATATATAGATGGTATATACTATGCACAACCTGATAAAGAAAGTGTTCAACAGATTTCGAAAGATTTAAAACAAGAATTACAAAAAAAATAAGAATTTTTTAATATATTTTATTTCAGACAAGATTTATAAATATAAAAATGATATATAGATTTTCTTATATAAATCTCTCGCAATATTTGAAATTTAATTATAAAAAAGTAGAAAGTATTCTTGCTAACAAGAATGCTTTCTGTTTTACACGAGTCTTTTAGTAACTATTTATTTTTAGTAAAAAGGATATAACTAGGGGCATAATATACCCATTGTTCATCACCAATACTTAACCATCCATTTTGTTCCTTGTATACAGAATATGATTCATTTTTACTTAGTTTACGAATTACTTCATAAGTCGTCCCAGGTCCCTTGCGCGGATTTACTCCAGAACCAGTTATGGTAACAACACCTATTGTATTATTGTTTAATACATGTAGCATTCTATTCAGAAAGGTAGCGACTTCTCCGCGAGCGGCTGTACCTTTGGGCATAAATTATAAATTCATTTTTTTCATTTCCTTTTACAATCCCTAGTCCATAAACGCGTTGTACAGCTTGTTTATCATACACTAAGTTCTGATCACTAAAAGGCAAGTCTACTAGCTTTCCAATAATATTTTTATATTGTAACGATCGATCAATCATAATGACCACTTCGTCACGCTTAATTGTGTCATTTGGAGCAAAAATATTATCTCCTCTACCACTAATGATTCCAGCTGCTGCTGCACGATTAATCCCATCTATAAATAAAATTTTTGATCTCTTTTAATTACTATCTAATTTCAATTTACCACTATCTTTATTAAGAAATGAGGAAAAATAAATGAATAAAGAAGTTTTTCATAATATACAATATGTTTATCTTCAAAATGTATACTTGTACTTATTTCTTTAGATATTTTACATTTGAATCTTAATTATAATCCACGCATGTGAATTCTCTAAAGAAAAAAACCTAAAAAGAGAATTAATCTTCCAAATTTCACATAGGGAATCATTTGTTTTCTAAAAAACATCCAAGAATCTTTATCAACTCATTTTAGAATATTTAAACAATAATTTTATATACAAACTCTGCATAAATTATTCATTTTCTTTTATATAAGACATACCTTTTTACTTCTGATAAATTCTTAAACATTGGATTATTATACACAATCCAAAAAACATGTGGTATTTTGTAGAATTTTGTCTATCAATATGTATGTACACCCTTTTGTAGTGGATATAGACTGTGAGGTGTAAGGAGATACCTTACAAAATAATGCAAAGGAGATTATAGAATGAGCAGATTAACAAAATTCTCAAAGTTAGCATTTGCAACATTAATTGCAGGAAGTAGTTTAAGCGTCTTTGTTTCTTCACACAGTGTACAAGCTGACACCTTAGATCATAATTACCAAGACACTGTAAAATTCATACCATCTTCTAATGCTAGACAAACATTGGAACAAAAAAACACTATTGTTCCTGAATCAAAAGTTATTAAAAACCATTATGTAAAGTACTCTAAAGCACATTTCCAATCTAAAGAAAGTATACCAAAAGAAATTTATTACTCTTCAGAAGGCTTTAAGGGCTATATACAATCAACTACCGTTTGGGATATGGGAGATCATTTCGCAACGATATATTCCGGAACCGTTATTCGATGTTAGATTTTTAATGCAACATCTCCAAATGGTTATAAAAATCAATAGATCACTGCAAATACTGTAACATCTATTACACAAAAAAATAAACCACAAAATCATTCAATTTCATGGTTTATCTATTACAAAGATAATGCTAAACGAATACTCTAACATTACCTTCCCCAAAGTTAATTATAGAGTATTTTCAAAAAAAAGACACTCTTGTAGTGTCTTTTTTATAGTATTTAAATTTACTCCCATCTTACTTCGTTTCTGAATTTAGTAAATATGTAGAGCCCTTTCATTCAGACTTCAAAATTGAATATTGATATTCATCAATCCACTGTCCTTTTAACATATAATTTTGCAATAAATGACCTTCTCGCCTCATACCCACACGTTCTAGTACAGAAATAGACTTGTTATTTCGGACATCCGAGAAAGCAATCACTTTATGCTTTCCTAACGAATGAAATATATAATGCAATAAAGCATAAATAGCCTCAGTTGCATAGCCATTTCCCTGATATTCTGGGGAAAGAGTAAATCCAATTTCAACGATACGAGGTTCACTCAAAAGCGTGTGAAGTGCACAATCTCCAATCATTTTATTATTTTCAGCCAAAGCAATTGCGAACTGGAACCAAGTACCTGGTTGATTAGGATTATTATTAATTTGTTCATTTACAAAAGTTTCTGCTTCATGATATTGATAATTATCCCATGACTGAAATTTAGCTACTTCCGGATTAGAGCGATAAAAATGAAAGTATTTAGTGTCATCAATACTCAACCTTCTCAAAATAAGACGATCTGTTTTCCCAAAAACTTGATCATATTTCTCCATAACCTTCTCCTCTCTTCACTACATTAACTGTGAGCTGGATTTCGTTACTTCATAGAGTTTTTAGTTTTATCTTTATAATACATAGGCGTATATTGTTTGCATACATAAAAGAAAGTCTTTATCCCTCTTTATTTTATATTTTGAAAAGAATTCAGCTTCCCCACACCTTATTTTTTTCGGCTATTCATTTGTTTCAATGTAATAATTTTGCATTTCGTATATGCAATAGACAATTATCACTAAACTCCAACTGACACCATAGTAATCATGTGTGTAGAACTCATATCCTGCCTTAATTCCTTTTTCTATTACAACCAACGTAAATCCTAAAGCCATCCAAGTATTAATTTTCATTTTAATAAAAGTTATAGCTATCACGATTAAAAACAAAATATTTGTAAGGCAGTTTATCATTAGCCCATATTTTTGAATGTATATTGCCATTATACAAGCAACGATATTAGTCGCAATGCCAAAAGCAACTACCGCTCCCCAAATCCTGTCCGAAAGTCCCACTCCTGAGTCAGTCCCTTCCTTAATAAACATCCTTTTCTTTATTTCGTTCCTACACTCTCTATTCAAGATATGCTTTATTAACCTTGTTTGATTATCTATTTATCTTTTCATATAGAGCAAACAGAATTTTTACTCATAATTTTTTATTTATTAGGCAAACTATGTCTAAGCCGTTTGAACTAGCGGCTTCACTCTTCTGGTAATGGGAAAGCAATTTATTGTAATTGACTAACTCATTCAATTCATTGGCACCGGCAGGCAACCAAAATTGTTGTCTGCCATTTTCATGTATACTTTTTCTGATTTCATTTCAAACTATATAGAAATAGCGTGCTGTACTGATTTTAAACAGAATAGAAATTGATTTTTGAAAAGGCAGAAAGGGTAGGATTCTGTCTACTTTTTGTATAAGACTTTTTCTTTTCACATATACTATTTTTGAACCTGTTTACCAATACGTGTCCTATTGGTGTCTTGAATTCCTCCTCAAATTCTTTATTTTTTGGATTTTACAAATCTGAAGACAAGAATTTCAAGCATATTTTCTGGTTATTCGTAGTTTTTATCCAGAATAAATTCCTCGTGTGAGCTGTATACAAAAAAGAAAAGACACCAAAAAGGTGTCTTTTCTTTTTAAATCTAATCGGATTTCAGTAGTATATTTGTTCTCTTAAAAACCTTCTATCTTGTTCTTAAAGTTGTCAAATTTCATATGTAATTCCCAAAAAAACTTATACTATTATGTAGCTAATAAACTATGTGCTCCCTTCCCCCTGTTTCCGGCCCTGTAAATTTTACAGGGTCTTTGATTATTTGACAGTTTATCAGCGTTAATAAATTCGAATTTTCATTTTAAATTGTTTAAATGTTAATTAGGTTTTGAACCAATATATTAATATTTAGCTCCTGATTCTTTACTCCTTTTAGATGAAGTGGACTCTCATTTACATGCTAAAAAAAGCGTTTTAACTAATAACAACCCTAAGACAGTCTTATATTGAGCCTTGGGGTTATTATTTAAATTGTTATGAACATCATAGGAGAACATTCTTCTCCTGCACTTGATAGAATAAATTGTCCCTAAAATAATAATTGTTGCATTTATACTTCTAATAGGAATACAAAAAAGCGATTCTTTTCACATTAAAAAGAATCGCTATCCAAGTTCTTATTTTCAATTACATTAAATAAAGAATTGAGAAATTATCACCTAAGAGCCTTAACTATCACTTCAGTTGCCTCTGCAATTAGTTGATTATCATAGGTAGCCTCTTTCTCATCTTTACTGGATAAAATTGCGATGATAATGGGTGCTCTATTTGGCGGCCAAACGACAGCAATATCATTGCGTGTCCCATAACTTCCAGCTCCTGATTTATCTCCAACTACCCAGTCAGTTGGTACGCCTGCGCGAATAAGTTTGTCTCCTGTAGCATTTCCTTTCATCCACTCTGTAAGAATGTTACGTTTATGAGCTGGAAGTGCATTTCCGACCGTAAAAGCTTTAAGATTCGTAGCAATTGCTTTTGCTGTACTAGTGTCACGAATGTCTCCTGGAGTAGCTTCGTTTAACTCTGGCTCAAAGCGATCAGCCATAGTAACCCGATCACCCATCTGTCTAAGTGCTTTTTCATATCCTTTAGGTCCGCCTATTTTATTAAATAAAATGTTCCCGGCAGTATTATCACTGGAACGAACAGCCGCCTCTGCAATTTCCCCAAGTTTCATGCCTGTATCTACATGTTTCTCTGTAATGGGTGAATATTCAACTAAGTCGTCTTTCGTATAAGTGATAACTTCATTTAATTTATCAATTGAGTTTTGCTGTAGCAATACCCCTGCCGCTAAGGCCTTATAGGTTGATGCAAAGGCAAACCTCTCATTAGGTCGATATGCAATTGTTCGATTTGTACCAGTATCAATAGCATACACACCTAATCGAGCATCAAATTTTTTCTCAAGTTGAGAGAATTCTTTATACGTCGCATGATTTTTATGTTTAACTGGTCCGGTCTTTTCTTTCGCTTCAACTTGCAATGCCCCTCCTGTAAAAGCTTCTAGGCTTGTAAGACTTAAACCTAATATACCAACGCATATACCTATTTTTAGCATCCTTTTGTTTTTCAAAATCATCATTCCTTTCAAATTTTCAATACTAAAAACAAGTTGTAAATTCAATACACTGTATCTGAACACCTGTTTTTATACGTACAAATAATAGACCATCTAAGAAACAAGTTTGTTCCATAAATTTAAAACCTTTTTAACTAGTAGACAAGATATTAACAAAGGTAAGAGATAGCAACTATGATAGCTGCTATCTCTTATTTCAAATCTTCCTTTTTCTTTAACTTATAAAGGCTTTTATATAAACAGGGTCTCTTCCCCTGAGAAAAATGCACAAATTTTACTAATTTTGATTCGAACTATCTGTACTAGCAGCTTCACCATGCATACGTTGCTGTTTTAAATCAAAGTATGCATCTAAAACTTCCTTTCCAATTATAGAATTAATTCCATTTTTATCATCATGAAGCCATGGGACTACTACAGAAAATGCTACTTCTGGATTATCATATGGAGCATATCCAACTAATGTTAAGTTGTAACATTCCATACGTTCTCCTTTTGCATTTCTACCAATTGGATCATCTCCACCATATACAGTTTGAGCTGTCCCTGTCTTTCCTGCTGGTTTGTATGGAGCATTCTTGAAATACTTCACGCCAGTTCCATCACCTTCTTGGAATACCCATCTAAAGCCTTCTTTTATCCGATCAATATGTTCTTTCTTCATATCAACTCGATTTAATACGACAGGCTCTATAGAGCGTATAACTTTGCCAACTTCCTCTTCTTTTATTGATTGTTCTCCTATTTCCTGTACAATTTGGGGTTGCATTCTATATCCACCGTTAGCAATAGTTGAAATATATTGTGCCAATTGCAATGGCGTATAAGTATCATACTGACCGATAGAAAAATCTAGTAAAAACCCAGGTTGACTATCTACTTTTCTAGTTTGCCCAATTATTTCATTCGGTAAATCAATACCTGTTGGTACCCCTAAACCAAATTGTTTAAAATAATAACGCATCTTATCAAATGCTTCTTGTTTAATATCTAATGAACCATTCGGTACGTAATTAACTCCCGCAATTTTTAAAGCTGTCTGGAACATATATACATTCGAAGATACTTGTAAAGCTCGTAAATCATTAATATTACCAAATCCGGATACATTCCATGATTTCTTGGCTTGTGTACCTTTAAATTTCATCGGTGCATCATAAAATTGATCTCCTGGCTGTATTGCCCCTGTCTCATATCCAGTTAATAACGTTGCGCCTTTTACAGCTGACCCTAGCTCATAAGAAGTTGTCATGTTACCTAATGCCAAATCCTCAATCTCTATTTTTCCTTCTTTTTCTACAATCTTTTTGCCTGCCATAGATAAAATCTGTCCGTTATTTGGATTTGTCATGACGACAAACGCTCGGTCCAACAGTGGCTCTGAACTCTTAAAAGCTCTCAAATTTTTCTCTATACTTTCCTCCACTTTCTTTTGTAATTCCATATCAATCGTTAATGTTAAACTATTACCACTTTTTCCTTTAGAGATGATTTCTGTATTTATAATGTTTCCTGATTTGTCAGTAACGTTTTTCACTTCTTCTTTCGTACCGTGTAATGCATCTTCATATCGTTGTTCAATATAACTTTTCCCTACACGATCATTACGGTTATATCCACGTACCAAATAAGAATCTAAGTTTTCTTTCGGTAATCCTTCTTCACTGCTTGTAATATTACCTAACACTGAACGAAATAAATTACCATTTACATAATTACGTTCCCAATCAACTGTTGCATCTACTCCTGGAAACTCCGCAAGGTTTTCACTTATGCGCGCATATTCTTGATCTGTCACATCTTTTTTAATAATTTGTGGTGTTAGTTGATAACCTGAACTCATTTTACTTTTAATAGCTAAAACCTTTAAATCTTGTGCTGTTAATTCTGCCAATTCTACTTCTGTAACGCGACTTCGTCTTAAGTCTTGAATTTTTTTGTCTAGTTCTTTTCCCTCTATTCCCTTTTCTTTAAACTTTCCTATATCTTTTTTAGTAATCTTTGATTCCGCACGTTTCGTATTCAATTGCATCCAGAAATCTTTTTTATCGATATCGGTTAACTTATTTATATCTTGTTCGGGCATTTCAAGTACTTTCGCCAATTCTTTTGCTGTTTTTAAAATATCTTCACTCTTAATCCCCTTCACCCTTGTATACGTAATTGTGCGAAGAGATTTATTATTAACGACCGTTTTCCCTTCTCGATCTAGAATTTGTCCACGTGGAACCGGTATACTAGTTGTTTCATTTTGACTGTTTTCCACTTGGTTCTTATAAGCCTCTCCCTCAACGATTTGTACTTTTCCTAGCTGCATAATAATAGCTGAGAATAGTAGAAATATGCAAAGGAACATTATATTTAATCGAATAGATATATATGTCTGCTGCTTCTTTTCTTTTTGTTTTTTCATAAATCCTCCATATAATTCTTCCGGAACTCCTCACTAATACTTAGTAAACAAATATAATAAATACGTTCCCTATATATTAGAAACCACCATTCAGTTATAAATAGTGTCTTATCTTTTTTTCTAAATCCTTGTAAGCGTCCATTCCTTTTCGTTTAGCCGCGTAATTGATAAATCTCCTTTCCTGTTTTTCTCTCTAATTCTTTTATCACTTGCATTAGAAATGCTAAACTGTATAATGACTCATATTAAACTTACACATAGACTTGCTAGTAACTTTTCATACTAATTATTCCTTTCTTCATGCTGTAATACTTAATAGACAACCTAAGTAATAAAGTTGTTCCACATTTACAAAAAAAATAATTAACTATAAGATGAAATAGGCTACATAAGGGAGGGTTATATGTTACATACAAAAAGATGGAGATTACTTGCGGTTCTTTCTATTGTAGGTTTGATTTTACTAATTTTATTAAAAATCAACTTCATTTCAATTACTATCGCAACTTCTTCAGCTGAAAGAGGAAAAATTTTTGATCAAAATGGTGTAATACTAGCTACAAATAAGAAAGTTAGGTCTCTATATTGCACTTCTAATGATGAAAAGCTATCGAATCAAGATACATCAAACACATTAGCTTTTTTCAATCAATTTTCAAACGAGTTTCAACATGACATTTCTGCAGAGGACATAAAATTACAATTACAACAATCTTGTAAAAAGCAGACTATGAATGATATACCGTTTTACTCTGACATAAATGAGAGTGAACTTACATTCATAAACAAGAACAAACCCAATAATGTAATAATCAAAGATGAATTGATTCGATATTATCCTAAACACAAAATTGGTTCACAGCTAATTGGGTATGTAGAAAATGACCTTAATTCTAAGTATGGACCTGTTGGAAAAAGTGGGATTGAGCTTCAATATGAAAATGATTTAAAAGGAAAACCCGGAAAAACTCTGATTTTTAAAATGAATAATAAAAAGTTCTTATGGAACATTCAAAAAGTACAAAAAGGAAAAGATGTCCGGCTAGCTTTAGACTCTAAATTGCAGCAAAAAACAGAGGAAGCATTAAGATCTCAAATTAAGAAAATACCTGATGCTAATGCTGGTTATGTTGTAGTAACCGATGTAAAAACTGGCGCAATTTTAACTATGGCCAACTCGGCAGTTTTTAATCCAAATATATTACATACACATGTATCATCTAAAAATGAAAACATTAAATCACTTTCGCAAAATAAAGCAATTCAAAAATTAAAGTATGGTGAATCTTATGTAAATATGGCCTCTACTATAAAGCCACTTACTATTTTAATTGGATTAAACGAAAAGCTTTTTCAACCTGAAGATACTTATTTAGATAAGGGTAGTTTTCAGTATGATAATCAAAATAACATTACGAATGCACCTGGAACGCCAACAGGTGAGATTACACCGAGGCAGGCTATCATTAATTCATCTAACACATTTATGACAGCAAAAGTAGCTCTGCCCTTATTCAACCAAAATAATGGGAATATAGAAAAAGTGGCACATATATGGACAGATTATTTAATGCAATTCGGCCTACGTTCTAAAACCGGGATTGATTTACCCTTTGAAGAAGACGGACAATATGAATTCCATCCATCTAATAAGTTTGAAAATGGAATCTCCGCTTTATTAAATGCCTCTTGGGGAGGAAATGAAGTGCATACCCCTCTTCAACTTGCTCAATATGCAGCAACTTTGGCAAGTAAAGGTGATAAATATAAACCTCAAATCGTAAGTGCTATTATTGGTCAGGACGGTAAGGAAACAAAAAAGTTTAAGCCAATTTTAGAAAGTTCAAATCGTTATCCTATGAAATTTTGGAGCGTCGTGCAAGGTGGAATGAGTCAAAATATAGAGGAGATTAAAAACTTGCCCTTTCATGTGGCAGGTAAAACGGGTATTACAGGTTTTCCGAATGAGCAAGAAAGAATGATAAATCATTCTCTTTTCATTGCATATGCTCCTACCGAAGATCCACAAATTGCTATTTCTGTCGTTATTCCTGGTAGTAATTCAGAAAAAAACATCGCTGCTCTCGTTACATCAGAAATTTTAGAGTCCTGGAATACGCTTCAAAAAGAAAATAAAAACAAAGAGGAAGGTTCATTAAAGTGAACCTTCCTCTTTTACCATATAGAATCTATATTTATTATTTTCCATTCACCTGCATCATTCTTTTCAAACATAAATGAATACTTAATATCAGTTAAAACATACTCTTTTTGTACATATCCAGTATTACCGTTAATAGTCGATATTTTTATATATCCATCATTCTGCGCTTTTTCTGGAATCCAAGCTTTTACCATTTCATTAGATACTTCATATAAAACTTGTGATTCTCGTTTTGGTTCAGCTAAAATTTTTGTTTTATTTCCAGTAACAGTTGCATATATAAAATGTTCTTGTTTGGATTGATTACTTTCTGTCAATCCGCTTGGTACTTTGTATACTTTCTTTGTATCATTTGCAAATTCTCCGCCCATTGTAAGAGCGACTTGCAACTCATGAAAAATATCCTCATCAAACTTCAATTCATCCTTCTTATAAATTTCCCCTTTAAATAAAACTTCATCATTTAATACTTTATATAAATCATTTTCATTTTTAGAATTTGTACTTCGATATAAGTCATTCATAAATTGTTTTAGTGAGGGATCTTGAGCAGATTCATCTTTTGTTTTAGGCTTAATTTGAGTACTACTTTGTACCGGTGATTTATTATCATCCAGCCAAGGTTGTTGAACAATGAAAAAGAAAAATGTACAAGCTAAAACCACTACAATTGGCAATGCTTTTTTACGAAATGGTCTTGTATGTTTTGGCGAATCTACCTCATTACTTTGGTATATAGATTGCTTTATTTTATAAATAAATTCTTCTTCATCTTTACGATGCTCCATTGGTCCATTTTGTAATTTGCTATACCAGTCAGGATTTTTTTTACTGTTCATCACTACTACCCTCCCCTATTAATTTTGAAACCTTACTTCTCGCTCGGCTTAATCTAGATTTGACTGTTCCAATTGATACACCTAATGTTTCAGCCATTTCTTCATAAGATAATTCATATTTCGCGTCCAATATTAGTATTTCACGGTGTTTTTTAGGTAGTTTTAATATAACATCCCACACTTCATTTAGTTCCTCTTGCTTAAAAAACTCTTGTTCTGCCGATGGAGATTGCTTATCGTCACTAAAAAATCCCACTAAAGATATCCTTTTAAAATAAGAGGATTTCAAATAGTTTATTGCCGTATTTCTTGTAATTTTTAATATCCACGTTTTAATAGATGACTCCTTTCGAAACGAATGCCAATGTTTAAAAACCTTTATAAAGACATCTTGTGTGATGTCATCTGATAAGTGTGGATCTTTCGTAATAATAAATGAATAATTCCATACATCTTGCCAATAGTCTTTTATAATATAGTCAAGCTCATCATGATTACATTTTTCAATAAACTTCTGTTCCATTTCCACACCTCAAACTTATTTGAATAAACATAAAACTGCCCTCACTTTTAATATGGTTTCAATATATAGACATGATACAAGTTTCATTTGTTCCATTGTTTATCTTTTTTTTGATAGAAGAATTCTCCTGAAAAATGTAAAGGTGTGCAATACATTTCATTAAATAATCAGCTTTACATTCTTTTCGATGACAGACTCCATATTCAGCCCGTACTTGCAAATACTATTTCAAAAATCACTTTTGAAACCATAGAATTTGATTTATATAATGAAAATGATGCGATATCAACTTTCTAGAGCCACAATAACATAGAAAAAGCATTCTCAATTAGGGAGAATGCTTTTTTGAAACTTAATTATTCTTTGTTTTGCCCAATTTATACCTTTGAGTTAAGCATTCATATAATAAATTTAGTAAAAGATTTCACTTTATAATTTAGTGTTATTTCTGAAAAACATGTTTTACTTTTTCGCCGGGAACATTACTCCCCCCTCTTCCTTTTACATCTTCAATCATCATGGTAACAATCATGTCTGGCGCATTTGCATCAAAAGCTGCAAACCACCCAAGTTCTTTTCCGTCTGCTTCTTTCGACTCCTTCAGTTCTGCTGTACCGGTTTTACCAGCAAGAGTTACACCATCAACCTTAGCAATTCTCCCCGCGCCATCAGGGTCATTAATGACTTTTATTAATGCACTCTTTAATATCTCTTGATTCTTTTTAGAAACCACATTTTCTTTCCAATTCCCCGCTACTTTTGCTTCTTTTAAAAGATGTGGCGACGGAATATTCCCTTCATTCACAATCGGCGCATATGTTAATGCTAAATGAAGTGGTGTCATTAATACTTGTCCTTGTCCGTATCCGGTATCTGCTAGTTGAATATCATTTTTTATCCCATCTTTTGCAATGATTGAAATAGGAAATTCGTATTCGATTGGTAATTTTTCATGAAATCCGTATTTCTTAAATTCATTTACATACTGATCTTTCCCCATTTTCAAAGCTTGTTGAGCAAAATAAATATTATCAGAGTACTTCATTGCCTTATCAAAATCAACTGGACTAGCTTCCTTCACACGTGTTACATAATAATTTCCCCACGATGAATCTTTTGTCCACTTTAATCCTTGAATTTTAAATTCTTCCTTAGGATTTATTGTGTTTGTTTCCAAACCAATTGCACCTGTAATCGTTTTAAATACGGAACCTGGTACAAATGCTTGTGTGAAACGATTCATCATTGGCAGTTTCGAGTCGTTATTCCATACTTCTCGTTGGGCTTTTGATGCTCCTCTAACTATTGTATTTGGATTATAAGCAGGGCTACTTACAAGTGCGATTGTTTCACCCGTTTTAGGATTGACCGCTGCACTTGATCCTGCTTCATTTTTCATCTCATTAAAGATTTTTTCTTGAATTGCAGCATCAATTGTTAACGTAACATTTTCCCCTTCTTTTGCTTCTTTTTTTGCTACGTTTTTAATCTCTTTCCCGTTCTCATCTTCCATAAATACGCGTCCACCCTTTTCACCACGCAATTTATTCTCTAATACTTTCTCTAACCCTGTCTTACCCACTAAATCATCTGCCTGATAACCTTTTTTTTGAAGCGATTTTAACTCCTCTGCATTTACCTTTCCTATATATCCCGTTAAGTGTGCCGCTGCTTCTCCTAATGGATACGTACGAATATTTACTGGGCGAGATGAAACTCCTTCTAATTCAATATAATCATTCTGTCTGGTTCCCTCTTTTAAAATACCAATTGGTACAAGGGAATCTGGTTTTATCCATTTCGCTGCGAGCTTCTGATCGACCTCTTCTGTAGACATATCAAGTAATTGTGCTACTATTTCCTTTGTTTGCGCTGCCGTTTCACCTAGTTTCTCTGGAATAATTCCAACCTCAGTCGCTTTACCATTCGTTGCAAGCCCTTTTCCATTTCGATCATATATTTCTCCGCGTTTTCCTTGTTCTATTTGCATACGTACTTTGTAATCTTTTTTCATGCCTGGGAAAATGAAGTCTGGTGTCCAATCTATTTTCCAAGATTCCTTATCTTTCACAAGTTTTGCTTCATGGATGAATGAAACTGTTCCTCCATCCGTATCCATTTTAAC
>NZ_JBHWYR010000067.1:0-25168 GCF_042728695.1 Bacillus sp. NPDC060175 | reverse complement strand
GGAGATGAATATTGGTGACCCCCCATGCCAACCAACTTCAGAAACTTAACTACCCCCAAAAGTAAAAAAACGTTATTCTTTCTAAAAAGCTAGCTAGAAAGGATGACGTTTTTTATGAATCTTTCGATGTTGAGAAATACATTCTTCCCCAAAACGAGAAAATGTACATCTCCAGATGAAATGTACATTTCTTTGTTTTGAGGATTCTTCAAAATATTATCTTGATAGCAATGTAGCAATACTCCTAAGAGACCTAAAAAACCTCTAATCGATAAGTTCATGTTATTATTCTTGATATTACTGTTGAGCCGCCTCCGGTAGTTCATCAAAGATTAGTCTTTTAAAAATGTTAATAATTCTTCATTAAATTCTTTTGCATGAGTTGCGTCTAATCCATGAGGACCACCTTTTATAAGAGCGAGTTTGCTACCAGGAATGGAATCATATGTGCGTTTTCCACTTAACTCAAAAGGTACAGTTGCATCAGAGTCACCGTGAATAATAAGAGTAGGTATATTGAACTTTTCCAAGTCTTTTCTAAAATCGGTAATACAATCGAGCGTTCCTTTAGGGGATCCACTAGCTGCAACATGTATTTCTGTATAAATTAATATTAAATAAGATATTATAGAATCTCTTTCTTTTTTCTATCCGTACTCCTGAATTGAGTAAATCTTTTGTTTGGTATTTACAGGTTCGTTGCACGAAACCAAACTCTCTGGCAAGATTTCGTAAGATATTTGGAGATAAAAAGCTTTGAAATTCTTGAGTAAATAGATGGGAGAAAAATGTCGGAAAAAGATAAAATTAATTGGATTATTTTTATTGATTATAAATAAACGTTATCATAAATTGTTTATAAATATCCAAACGAATTTTCTGTTCGTTTGTTTTTTATCCGAAAAAAGAAACCGATAGAGAATGTTAATACCAAAAAAATATGTAACTAGTACAGAAAAGAGGCTTTCAAAACTGACATACTAACAAAATTGAAAACGAAGCATGATTAGTTCTTGAAGAAAAGTTACAACCATATGAGGAACGAGATTACAACTAAAAATAGTCTTAAAAAGGAGACAAAATTATGGAAAAAAGAAAGTATCCAGTAACACCTCAAGATCGAATGAATTATATATTAGGTCTTTATTCGGCAAATCAACAAATTAATGCCGTTCTTTATTTCCCTATAGGTATATCAAAGAAAATACTCGAACAATCAGTAAGGATAACGTTACAATTACAGCCAGTTTTGAACAGTCGTTTTGTAGAAAGTGATATACCTTACTGGGAGGAACATTCATCTAGTATTAACTCAACAATTTGTTTTTTTGCAGAAGGGAATGATCAAGAACTTGAAATGATGACAATAGATTTTATCAAGGAATCTGGAGATCCTATTCAGGGGCCTATGGTTCAAACAAAATTATTACGAGGCACTACAAAAAATATATTAGTTATTAAATTATCCCATCTTTGTTCAGATGGTGCAGGAGTCAAGGAATATATTAATTTGCTGGGAGCAATTTATACTCAACTTTCTCTGGGACAGTCTAAGGATCAAATTATAAAGGGATTTGGTGCAGGAAATGAGGGGTTTCGCGATCAATCATCTGTTTTCAAATATGCTGGAATAACAGACGTAAAAAGTGCGTATCGTCCCAGCCAAGAACAACAAGCAGCGTTATGGTCTTTTCCATCTCAACCGAACAAAAATGCTTATCCACAAATGTCCGTGCGGCGGTTAAGCCATGGGCAAACTCTACGTCTAATCCAATGGACAAAAGCACAACAGGCTACCTTGAATGATGTAATCATGACTGCATACTTCCGAGCTTTATCACATTTCACTGTGTATGCAGAACCTCGCACCGCAGAAAAAATGATCGGAATAACAATTGATTTACGCCGATATCTTCCTAATCATACAACTGGTTCAATTTGCAACTTATCCGGTATGGAAATGCCAGTGATTAAAATGGAAGATGATGACTCATTTATTCAAACCCTAGTTCGAGTTAAAAAATCAATGGATAAAATAAAATCTCAAAATCCAGGTCTTTCTTCAGCGGCAGGAATGGAATTACTGGCAAGTATAAAGCTATCTGAAGTGAAGGAAATGTATAAACAGCAATACGAACAGGCTTTACAGATGAGAATGGCTTTACCGTTACTTACTAATATCGGATCGATAGCAAATGAACCTATTAAGTTTGGTGAAGTTCAGGCTCAGGACGGGTATATGACATCACCTATTATGTATGCACCATTCTTTACAATGGGAGCAAGCTCTTATAATGGAAGACTTACATTTACGATTGGCTATCATTCGCCAGATACAACAAAAGAAAAGGTAGAGCAATTTTTGGAAAGTGTGGTCAGTCAACTATCGCAATTGTAATCGGAGTATCCCCCACGCTCAATAAACTAAATTTATATAAGTATAATCTTACATGAAAATTTTTTTCAAAAGTTCCAGTGTAATTTCGTTATAGATTTGCATTCCAAATAAACCCTATCTGGTTTCAATTTTCACATCCTTCTTCTTTAAATTTGTATTACTAAATAAAGTCGTTTAAAAATAATTGAAGCTAATTTCACCATTGATAATATTTTTGGTATGATCAATGTATAATAAAATTATAACTCATGTAAGAGTCTAAGCGTTATTTGATCAACGATCGCTCAGGCAATGAGTTATACCCCTTGGAAAAGGTACCTTGCAGCAGGGGTACCTTTTCTTTTATTTTTAGTTATAAAATAGTTTAATTAGAAACTATGTAGTTAAAAAGTATGATGATTAAATTGTAATTGAAGTGAAGCATATATCCCATATGAATATTTTAAAATATTAGAAAGAAAATCATTTGAGCGATAGCTGGTATACCGATGATAGTTAAACATTACACCCAATTATAATTATATGTAGAAAGATGGAGTAGTCCAAATGAGCTTCCAGACAAAATTAAAGAGGTTGTAATTGAAGTAATAGGACTTATTATGAAGGAACGTATGATTTTGTGCCAAAAGAATAATATAGATACAAACATAATGTTCTCACCAATTAATTGAATTGCAATACCATGCGTTTTAAGGAACATATTGGTCATCCCTTCATTTTCAATGGGGTTAGATGTTCCGTTGAATGCTGTAAGAGGTATTAGTACAGACAAAAACAACAACATTATAATGTAAATAATAAAAGCACTGAAGAAAGATGTTTTTAGCTGCCGGCAAGTAATTTTTTTAGAAATCAAAAATCTTTGATCCCACATTATGAGTAGAAAAACAAATGAGATAGGAAACGAAAAATATACTGCTTTAATTATGTATTGCAGCAGTATGTCTATATTATTTATATACCTAAGCGAAAATAAAGGGAAAGGCAAATATACTGTAGCAATACAAAATAAGATTAGTAATAGAAGCTGCAGATACGTTTTAGTTTGCACCAAGCAATCTAAGTATGTATTAGCAGCACTAAACGCGTTTAAAGGCCTTTTACATTCCCTAAAAAGAAATTTCATAACACACCTCCATTTTCATTTTGGTAAATACATTTGATTCCAACTCTAACTATCCATTCTTCCCTACTATTACTAAATGTAAGCTCTTAACTGGACATTTCATAAAACTTCACGTACCGAAATTATTAATTATATTTAAAATATAGTTAGTAAGGGATTTTCTATTCCCCCCCAAAAAAAGCACCCCACTGGATGCTTTTTTTGTTCTCTCTATAATTCGCTTAGTAGTCTCTTTTCCATTTCTAAAAGGTTTGCTTGCTGCACCTTATTAATTTCTTCTATTTTATTTTGATCCCCTCCTAAAATCAGCATGGGGTTATGTGTGTTTGAAGTTTTAAAATTAAATACCTATATAGTCACTCTACACCTGCCCTTTAGTTTAAGTGCAATCCTTCACAAATATTAAATTTTGCTTGGGATTCTTATTCCATTAAATGGTCCAATACAAAAGAAAGAGCACAATTCTTATTAGAAAATTGTGCCCAATTGTTGAAAATCAATTAATTCATTTTTTTTTAAAACTTCCCCCTATTAAATTTCAATAAGTATAGGTACAATCATTGGTTTTTTCTTAGTATGTGTATATACATATTGTCGTATTGATTTTTTTATTTGTTTTTTCATTACATTCCATGAGTTTCTATTTGCTTCTTGTAGCTCGTTAACAGTTTTTATAGTAAGTCGATTAACGTCTCTTCGGAGTTCCGAGAAATCTCTATCCACAAATCCACGAGAAATGGTATCGGGGTCAGAAATCAACGTTCCTTCCGCTTTGCTCATAGTTAAAATAATCATGAGCATCCCATCCTCTGAAAGTTGTTTGCGGTCTCGTAACACAATTTCCCCAATATTATCGACATCCTCCCCGTCTATGTAGGTATTCCCCACCGGTATTTTCCGGGTCTGACGGGCAATGGTATGTTCAATATCGACGACATCCCCATTATTGATGATAAACGTGTTTCCTTGCTCTACTCCAACGGATTCCCCTAACAAACGGTGATGGTGCAGCATTCTAAATTCACCGTGAATGGGAATAAAATATTTTGGTTTCATTAATGTAAGCATTAGTTTTAAATCTTCTTGATAACCATGGCCAGAAACATGCATTCCGGATGTACTTCCTGATCCATAAATCACTTTGGCTCCAAGGGCAAATAAGTTGTCTACGATACTCGTGATATTTCGTTCATTCCCGGGTATTGGACCTGCTGCAAAGATAACCGTATCTTCAGGTAAAATGTCGACACCGCGAAAGTTTCCAGTGGACAGGCGAGCAAGAGCAGCCAATGGTTCTCCTTGACTCCCCGTGCATAAAATGGCCACCCTTTCAGGAGCCATTTCATTGATTTCATGTGGGTCAATTAACATTCCATCTGGAACTGTTAAATAACCACGTTCCATAGCAACCGCTATGACATTAACCATACTTCGTCCAAGCAACGCAATTTTTCGATTTGTTTTTTGTGCTGCATTCACGACTTGTTGAACGCGACTAATATTTGAAGCAAAGGTAGAAAGAATAACTTTGCGTTCGGCTTTCATGAAAGCTGCTTCCACATGTTCACCTACTATTTGTTCCGATGGGGTCAAACCAGGACGCTCTGCATTGGTACTCTCAGATAATAGAAGCAAGACCCCTTCTTTGCCGATTGCAGCCATTTTATGAATATCCAAATTCTCATTATTCGCAGGGGTTAAATCGAACTTGAAGTCCCCTGTATGTACAATATTACCCTCTGGTGTGTGAAAGACTATTCCCAAGCAATCAGGAATACTATGGGTCACTTTGAAAAAACTTACCCTTATTTCTCCAATTGTCAAGTTTGAGTTTGAGTTGATTTCAATAAGTTTACTTTCTCTTAGGAGTTTATGTTCTTTTAATTTGATTTCAATTAATCCTAGTGTGAAGCGTGTGGCATAAACGGGTACATTCAATTTTTTTAAGAAGAACGGGATCCCCCCGATATGATCTTCATGTCCATGTGTGACAATTAAAGCCCTGACTTTATCTTTATTTTCTACTAAATAAGCTATATCAGGGATAATCAAATCAATTCCTAATAAACTTTCATCTGGAAACTTATTGCCACAGTCGATAATCACGATATCGTTTGAATATTCAATTGCATACATATTTTTTCCGATTTCATTCAAGCCGCCTAAGGCGAAGATAGATAATACATTCTCTATTGTACTCAAATTTATAACCTCCCATTTTAAATATAATCTTAGTATGCCCTTTAGTTTCCCTTTATCAGTAGGTTGAATGCTCGATATTCCTAGAAAAAAGGGAACTTTAGACTTGTTTTTACCTAAATATACTGACTACAACATTGATGTCTTCGTTTCACACATTGTTATCGAGGTCTTTCCTCCCATGGAGACAGCTGCTATTGAAATCATTCATGGTTTTCGATTCTTAATAAAGATGCAATTCTTTTTTAAGAAATGCGCCTGATAATGGAAGATCGTTATGCAGAAGTCATGCGGCACTTACATTGTAGAATAGCCCTCTAAAACAGAAGAAGCTCTCCTCATACTAATTGCATAGCTTAGGGTGAGAACAAATCCTTCTAAATCATATCTGCGTGCATTGGAAAAATCGTTGTCTTCACCTTTAACACTGAATCCACATCTCATCAGAACCTTAAGGAATACTTCAAATTATTAGCTTGATGGACATGGGACGCCCCCCTAATATGCTTGGATTAAAATCATTGCAAACAGCTAAAAAGGTGATTGCAAGAATAGAAGTTATGCATATAATCAAAAAAGGACAAACTCTCCAAGATGAAAAGTTTGTCCAAAACCATGATTTCTTTGGTTCAACAATATAAAATTCAGTTCCGCTAGGAATCTTTCGTTCTTTTTTCATATCTCACTATTTTTGCATCAGAACTAACAATAGTGAATTAGAATAATGACTTAATACTTGCTAGGACAGTAAGGATACCTATAATAATGACAAATACATTGCTCATTTTCCCTCTATATTTAGCTAGTACAGGCACTTTACGAATTGCATACATTGGTAATAAACATAAGATAGCAGCAACTAACGGACCGCTAAGAGCATCAATAAGTCCAAGAATACTTGGATTTGCATAAGCAACATACCAGCATGTTAATACGACAAAAGTAAGGATCATAGTCTTAACTGTTTTTTCTCCTATATCTTTCCCGCGTGTTTTACTGGACTTGATAATCATGTCACGCATTACCTCATATGCTCCTATATAATGGCCAAGGAAGGACTTTGTTATGGCCGTAAAAGCAATAATAGGAGCTGCAATAGTGATTACAGGCGAATTAAGCTCATTTGCAAGATATGATAGGATTGACAAGTTCTGTTCTTTTGCCATCATAAGATCATTTGGAGTCAAACTTAAGGTACTGCTCCAAACAAAGAACATAACAACAGCGAATGTCATGATATAACAAACTTTTTGTATTTGAGCACATTTGGCATCAGTAGCTTCTATTCCATACGTAGCTCTCTGTTTCATAACAAATGACGAAATCATAGGCGAATGGTTAAACGAGAATACGATGATTGGCAGTATCATCCATATTGTTCCTAAATATCCTGTTCCTGTTGAAGCAGTAGAAACACTTGAAAAACTAAGCATTGACGTATTCCATTGTGGAATCAAAGATATTGCTATAAAAAGTAGAGAAACTATGAAAGGATATACTAGCATGCTCATTATCTTTACAGTGATATCTTGACCAAAATTTAGTATAGCAATAAGACCGAGTACTAATACAAGCGATAAAACGGCCCTTGGAGGCTCCGGCATGTGCAATTGATGCACGATAAAACTACTTGCAGTATTTGTAAGTGCAACCGAATACATCAGCACGATCGTATAAATTGAGACGAAATATACTATGTTAAAAATGATACTTGCCTTATTTCCGAAATACTCTCTTATTGTACCTGTAATCCCCTCATCAGCAGAATTAGAAGCGTATATCATTTTAGCAAGCGCCCTATGTGAGTAATACATAACAGGATATGCAAGTATGGTAATTAACAGTAATGATAATAAACCACCTGAACCTGCATTAATAGGTAAGAAGAGTACTCCTGCTCCAATTGCTGTTCCAAAAAGGCTCAATGCCCAGGTAGTATCCTGTTTATGCCACTTTTTAGGGTCTGGATATTTCTCATTTTTTACTGCAGTATTTTCAGCTTGAAATTCTATTTTTTTTGCAGTATTCCCATTCATATAATAATTCCTCCTTGTGTCCTATTCTTACGTCTCTTTTTAAGGTTTAGGAATATAGATCGTTCTTGAAGAATGAATTGCTTACAAAGTGCGCCATATCGTGTGTCCTTCTTCTAAGTTGATCAAAATCGAAAAATTCGCTAGTCATCAACCTGATGGGTTTATTAGCGCTTACAAAACATTTTAATTATATAGTAGTGCATTTTAGTGATAATGAATCTCAATATACAGACATCCTTAGGAGAACAATAGAAAATAGAATTGTTAACTATTTCACAATATTTCCGATAACTGTTTATTGATTTGATTGTTTCTCTCCAAAGATTTTATTTTTTATAGCAATCCCTGTAGGTGTGGCCGCAATTCCGCCTAAACCTGTCTCCCTTAATTCGCGAGGCATCTGTCTTCCAACCCTATACATCGCTTCAATAACTTCGTCAGCATTGATGATATTGTTTACGCCGGCTAATGCGATGTCCGCTGCTGCTAAAGCATTTGCCGTTCCAATGGCGTTTCTCTTTACACAAGGAATTTCTACCAAACCAGCGACCGGATCACAAACTAAACCGAGTAAATTTTGTAATGCGGTTGAGAAAGCTTCAGAAGATTGCTGTGGCGTTCCTCCTGCAGCTTCTACCGCTGCTGCAGCCGCCATTGCTGAGGCACTGCCTACTTCAGCTTGACATCCTCCGTACGCTCCTGAAATACAAGCATTATTTGCGACTATCGTTCCAAATAACGCTGAAGTGAATAGAAAATGGATCATATCTTCATGACTTAATTGCAACGTATCTTTAATACTAAATAGGACTCCCGGGATCGTCCCACTCGCACCTGCTGTTGGAGTTGCACAAATAGCCCCTAATGCAGCATTTACTTCATTAACACCGATAGCACTTTGAATCCCTAACACCATCAAATCTCCAGAAAGAGTTTTCCTATTTTCTCGATAGTTTTTAATTTTAACAGCATCACCTCCGGTTAAACCGGTTGGAGAAAATACCCCGTCGCCCTCGATACTTTTATTTATGGCATTTTCCATAGTCGCTAAATTTCTTTCCATTTTACTCCAAACTTCTTCATAAGACGTTTTAGTTTGTTCGATTTCCTGTTCTATTGCTAATTCATAGATTGGCTTTTGGCTTTTATTAGCTGCATCCACAATTTCTTTTATGGTCATATACATATTTTTTCACTCCTTAATGTAACTAAAGAATAATGAGATTAGCTATATTGCTTAAATTTCCTAATTCCTTCTGAATATTACCAGGCAATAGCGAATCCAAAGCGAATGCATATAAATATTTTCCGTTTTCTTCTAAACTATGAAAGTTGTTAATTTCAACATCATATTGTTTAAAAATCCTGCGTAAGACAAATTCAAAGTCAGCTCTTTCGGAAATCGCAATAATAACTGGCAATGGCCCCTGCAGATCTAAGCTAAATCTGTCAATTTCAACATGTTTGACTTCAATTAATCCACCGCCGATCGAAATACCCATTGTTCTAATACTTCGGCTTTCATCCTCTAAATATACATCTGCCGTATTTGGATGACCAGCAGGACTATCACCCGCTTTTTCAATAAAGGTAATGTCAATTCCTTTAGATTCTGCTATTTTAATAGCATCTGGCACTTTGCTGTCATCGGCAGCAAATCCTAATATCCCAGCAATAATTGCAAAATCAGTTCCGTGTCCTTTATGGGTTTCAGCAAATGATTCATAATACCTTACCACGACTTTTTTTGGAAGACCTTGAAATAATTTGTTGGCAACTGTTCCAATAGCCAAAGCACCTGCAGTATGTGAACTTGAAGGACCTATCATTACCGGCCCAATCACATCAAAACAACTTTTGTATTTAACAACCTTTTTTTCTTTAATAGAAGCTACATTCATGTTCATATAAGCACCCCCATAATTTATTATTTTTTATTGCAGTTGAATCTGAGATATTTGAACGACCAATTCAAAATAAGATCAAGTTGACAACGCTTTCATATTTCGTGTTAATAAATTTCCCTTCTGATCACACACCTTTCTTAGAGTAATCATATCAGTATGTCCAATTTTAGAAGGTTACTTGCAAGGTCTTTAGAATTTTTGCATCAAAACTAGGTTTGATATTTTCGCTAGAGGTAATAGATTATCTCTCGACGCCCTCATTATAACTTGTATATTTATGAGTCTAATATTTTTTTATTTTCAGAAAGATTGAATAAACAGAATCTTGAATGGGTAATAAATTACACTTGGCATGTAGCAATTGTGTCCATTGTTTGAAGCTGTATTAGTTAGTAGAAAAGCAAAAATAACACAGAGTTCCTTTCATTAACACATTGATTATATTGGAAAATTATTATAAAGATACTTATACTTTCCTTTGTTGAAACATCTTATTTTAGACGTGAAAGCTGTTGCAATAAATGATTAATGTAGATGGAAAGGAATAAATTAATGAAATATAATATCTTCTTCGGATATTAATAATACATTTTGCATTTATATACAATTTCAGAAAAAAGGAACTTCTTTTCGGGGTAGAACCATATCTCTATCAAGCTAAGAATTTTGACCTTCCCTAATAAAAACCTAATATCTTCATGAAGTTCTTGAAAATTTCAAATCTAACTGTACCTTTGAAATAAAGTGGTTCTGGTGCAAAGATTGAATTTATTTGAAAGAGCTATATAGATTTCTAATGGAATCTATTCTTATGCAGCCATTCCGAATAGTTGATGAATAAACTTCATTTCATTTTGGACAGACTTGTCCCGTAAAATAAGTTGGCCTTTTTTAATGATATGCATCGCTTCTATTCCTGAAAGAATAGATTTAGCTGTACGAAAAGATTTCAATCCTAACATTGAACGAACTCTCTTTTTAATAAAACGATGATTTTGCTCTACAATGTTATTAAGGTATTTTACCTGCCTTATTTGGATGCCTACAGGCATCTTTTTCTCTTTCTTCAACTCTTCAATCGCTATAGGATAGGCCGGGTTTTTATCTACTGTAATCACACGGGGCTTTGAAACATGAAAAGACTGCAAAGCTTTCTTGAAAAAACGCTTTGCAGCCCTATGATCTCTTGTTTTGCTTAAATGAAAATCAATTGTATTTCCTTTTGAATCAACAGCACGATATAGGTACATCCATTGACCTTTGACTTTCACATACGTCTCATCGACTCGCCAAGAATCATTGGTTGACTTAAGATGACGTCGTACTCGCTTATCTAATTCGGGACCATATTGATGAACCCATCGCATGATAGTTGTATGAGCAAGGGATAGCCCGCGTTCTTCCATCATTTCGACTAAATCACGAAAACTGAGGTTGTACCGTAGGTACCATCTTACCGTTAACAAAATAATATCAAGCTGATAATGCTTCCATTTGAATACATTTTCCTTTTCCATACCAATCACGGACCCTTCTTAAAGTAATAGTAACAGTATGTCCAAGATTTATAGATTCATTGCAATTGTCCTTGAGTTTTTGCACCAGAACCCTATTTTATAGGGTGTTCCTTTCCATTTTGGATGTTTAACAAGATTAATAGATAAGGAGTCAGGATATTGAATAAATACACAGCAAACAATGTTTTACCGCAGAATGAATATTGGGACTTAATCACCTCTACTCTTTCCTCTTATGAGGTAAAAGAGATATTGAGCGATGGAAAGGTTGAAACATATAAGACCGAAGATGATTACTTTCTGGTCAATGATGTTTGGGAACGTCATACCATTGGTCAAATCCCTAACTTTGCAGAACAATATGAGAAGTATAAAAGTACAGGCAATAAAATGATATTTTCTTCCGAAAATCCGTCAGTATCCTTGGAACTTAAATTTGTATTTTTCCAGAAACTTTTTAATGATGGATGGAGTCTCTCCTCTACATTTGCTGGTTATAGTTCTGGACTGAATCGATTGAATGAATATCTAAACGAAAGACACCCTAGACTCCCTTCCCTTTTGGAGTTAGACATTGATAAAGAGGAAAAACAGTGGATATGGTAGTTAACAAATAAGGGATTAAAAACAACTCAAAAGAATTCAACCTTTATAGGTAATGGCGTAAAAATCACAGAAAGCAAATCAGCATATGCAGGATTCTTGCGAATCATTTATAATTACCTATCAAAAGAAGCAGATACCCGTGAAGAATGGGAAAAAGATAGATGGGATGTCAGGGTATTAAATAAGAAATATGGCATCGATTATAATCGTTCGGCAGCCCTTTATTATTTAGACTTTACAGGTATACAAAATACGATATTTAAACAGGAACTTAAAAAATATATAAAAGGAAGGTTGTTAGGTGGAAGAAAATTTACTTGGGGCACAGCTCGTGAGCTCAGACGCTATATTACATTATTTTTTTATTTTATCGATGAAATAGAATCTGATTGGAATGATTTAAAAAGTCTCACTAGAGAGCATATCGAGAAATATTTAGAATTTCTTAATCAATATGCAAAAAATAATTTAAAACAGGTAAATGCAAATCCCAAAAGATACGTATGTAAGAACATTGGGAATGTTAATACTTTTTTAAAAGATATTCAGCGCCATGGATATAGTATCGCACCAGAAAAACCAGTAACAAAGCTGATCTATCCCGGGGATTTCCCTAACCTCCCTAAGAAATCGAAAGACGATATTGAATACGTACCAGACTTTGTATTGGAGCAACTTTTCAAGCATATTAATGATCTCCATCCAGATGTTCAACCAGTCGTTTGGGTGATGTATGAAACAGGATTGCGTATCAGTGATGCCTTGGAATTAACTCAAGATTGCCTATGGGTTTTAAATGGTCAAAGTTCTGTTAAGGCAGACATAAAAAAGACCTATGTGATAAATCATAAAATACCCATTAAAGATGAACTGGCAAATCTACTTGCCGTATTAATTCATCAATCGAAAGAACGCAGCAACGATGGCAAAAATCCAGATAAATTCATCTTTGTTCGATACAAAGGTTCCCGTAAGGGAAATCCATATAGTCGGAGCTTGGTTCAGGACAAAATGAACGAATTAGCGTACAAAAAGAAAATTGTTGATGAGATGGGGAATATTTTTCATTTTAAAAATCACGCATTTAGACATATGATATACGCGTATTTGTTATATTTCTGTCCTCTCAAAAGAGAACGTATTAAGGGTTTATGTTGTTATAAGGGTTTCCATCTGGATAACTTCTAGTATGTGATTTTACATAAGTAGCGTCATTTCTGCATTATCACAACTCATGAATAGTAAATATAGAATATCTTCACACAAAAAAACTAGAGAAAAGTTCTCTAGTTTTTTTCTACTACTGTGTAAGTAGTAGGACAAGTTAATATATATGTTACCAAGATTTTACATATTATGCAATGCTTTTTTAAAAAGAAAAATAGAGGAAGTAAACTCACTCTATTTTTCAATGCAATATAAACTCAATAAATAACAGAACGATTAACATTAACTTAGTTAGTAGATAATACACCTACTTCATTTTTAATTATGTTAAACTCACGGCCAACCTTCTCGAAAATATTTAGTATTTCATCAATTTGCTCATCTGTGTGCGTAGCCATAAATGATGTGCGAAGTAATTCGCTTCCTTCCGGTACTGCTGGAGAAATAACTGGATTTGTAAATAAACCGTTTTGCATTAAGCCCTGCCAAAATGAAAATGCTTTTGTAGTATCACCTATAATGATCGGTATAATTGGTGTTTCTGTTTCACCTATGTTGAAACCTAATCTTGTTAATTCACCACACACTTTTTGGGTAGTTTGAGACAATCTATCGCGTCTTTCTGGCTCACTTTCTATGATATCCAATGCTCTTATTGTGGCAGCTACACTTGAAGGAGTCATACTCGCGCTAAAAATCATGCTTCTTCCCTGGTGCTGAATGTAATCAATAACATCGGCATCACCAGCAACAAATCCTCCTAAACTACCAAATGATTTACTAAACGTACCAGTAATCAGGTCAATATCAGACTCGACATCAAAATGCTCACATGTACCACGGCCATTTTTTCCAAGAACCCCAATTCCATGTGCATCATCAACTAACACTCGTGCACCATATTTCTTTTTCAATTCTACTATTTCCTTGAGTTTTGCTAAATCGCCTTCCATACTGAAAACACCGTCAACGATAATTAGTTTCCCTACGTTTTCCGGGCAACTTTTAAGTTGTTTTTCAAGGTCTTCCATATCATTATGGCGGAAACGTTTCATTTTTCCGTATCCTAGACGTATACCATCTACAATAGAAGCGTGAACTGTTCGGTCAATAATTGCGATATCATGTCGTCCTAATAGAGGGGAAATCGCACCTAAATTTGTCTGAAATCCTGTTGAAAATACCAATGCTCTATCTTTATGTAAAAACCTTGCTAACCGTTCCTCTAGTTCTTCATGAATGGATAAAGTTCCGTTTAAAAACCTTGAACCAGATGAAGAAGTTCCAAACTTTGCGGCTGCTTCCGCAGAAGCTTCTATTAAACGTGCATCGTTAGATAGACCTAAATAATCATTAGAACCGACCATCAACATTTTATTTGAATCCACAACTATCTCTGTTCCGAATTTATTTTGTATCTTTTTGAAATAAGGATACATATTATTTTCTCGTAATCCCTTAACAAAATCCCAATCATAACACTTTTTAAATATGTCCATTGTTTTCCTCCAAATATCCCTGATATCATTTATTTTATAATTGCTAATTCCAATTTCCTTAAGCACAATAAAAACTAAGTTATAAGGCTATTATTCTATAAAAAATTTTTATGTTCGGTCTTTTTTGTTTCGCTCTTCAAAAATCTTAATGCAATGCTGTAACATACCAAAATGGCACTTAGAATATAAAGAGCTGTTGATACATTAAACATATCTGCAAAAAAGCCACCGAATATTGGACCAATCATCATTCCGACAGAGTACGCAACATTGAAAACGGCAAATGCAGTAGCATATGCTCCCCCTCCTAAGCGATCAACAGAATTCGCTAGTTCTGGAAGTGTAGGTGTCAAAACCAAACCAGCCGCTGCCCCTAAAAAGAACAATATAACTCCTTCTAATACCAATGAATTTGGAATCGTTACTAAAGGTAAGAATGCAGCCAGAATGATTAAACCAATCATCATAATAGAAAAAGTCCCACTTTTATCTGATAACCAACCGGCAATTGGACTTGCCAATCCATATGCAAGAGTTGTAATCCCGAACAGAAAACCTATATGTACAGTATTTGCTCCTAGATGTTCCATAAGATAAATAGGCAATGTTGGCTCTAGAATGCTTATTGCGGATGACCCAAGTAAAACAACTCCAAAGATTTTTAACACTTCAAAGTCCTTAAATATTTTCAGGATGTCTACACTACTTGCTTCTTTATCTTTCGGTGGATCTTCTAATAAAAACATCCTTGCTAAACCATCTAATAACGCAATACCGGCTGCAAGTAGAAAAGGTAGTTGATATCCTCCCCATTCATATAACAATCCACCAACAGGCGCCCCTAGAAGTGTTCCAGCTGACATGAAAGTAATAACGGTCCCTAAAGCCTTACCTCTTTTATTTGCTGGGTATAGGTCGGTAATAAGGGCTAAGCCAGCGGTCCATGTGGCAGCGGCGGCAATCCCCTGTAATAGCCTTGCTAGAATTAATATGTACATATTACTTGCGAAAGCAAACATTAAAGTGCTTGCTATTAGTACTACCATTCCCCAAAGCATTGAGCCACGTCTTCCGAACTTGTCAGATACTACACCTAAAATCGGGGTAAAAACTATAAAAGTAAAAGCATAGCAACTTATTAAAATCCCAACAGTAGTCTGAGAAGCTCCAAATTTCGTAACATATAAAGGGACGATAGGAACCACTAAACTATATAGCAACATATCGATAAATACGGCCATAGAAATTACAAGTAATCCAGTTAGCGGATTTTTTTTCAGACTTTGAAATCTTGTCACTCAGTATTATCCTCCTTACCGTTTAGATTCTGGAAATAATTGACGATTTTAACTCGTCTGAAAATTATGATATGACAATATGGTATCGTCTGTCAAATACTTCTAATTAATTTATCTAAAAATTAGGATATGACTCCATGTCATTTTGTGCTAAATAATTCTAATTAGTTGCCACTTTCTATTAACATCTTTGTAAATTTTGCAGTCTTATTCTGAGAAACTCCGCTTAATTTTATTTATATAATTTGTATATCATGTACATAAAATCTAACTTGACGAAATTTTCTCTCAGTGATAGCATGAATTCTGGGTTTGCAAATTCCGTTTTTTTACAAATAACATCTCATTAGGTCACTCTAGTATTGTTGGTAGGTAGCCGTTTTAATCACTAATTAACTATTTACGGAGGGAAATTCATGTTAAACAAAGTCAAATTAGCAGCACGAGTTGCATGGTTTAAAGTTTCGAATCAATATGCAGATAGCTCCAAAGATTACGATAAAGCTAGTGATGATTATGATTCTTTCTTTTCTAGTACAATGGGAATACATTCACTAGGTTTACTAAATAAAATGAATATACAACCTGGACAACACGTATTAGAACTAGCTTGTGGAACTGGTTTTATTACTGCGGAGGTAGCCAATCGTCTAAATGGTGAAGGCACTATTTCAACTGTCGATCAATCTGCTGGTATGCTAGACGTTGCACGGAATAAAATATCTAAATATTCTGGATTGAAATTCAATATGCACCAAGGAGATATGGTGGAATTTTTAAAACAAATCCCTAGCTCAAGCATTGATACGGTGGTGTGCGGTTGGGCTATTTGCTATACAAATCCAGCTATTTTTCTCAAAGAGGTCCATCGTGTTCTAAAATCTAATGGCCAAGTTGGAATAATAGAAACAAGATGTGATTCAGAAGAAATTCTTATGAAAGCATTTGAACGGGTTCTTAGTAATGACCCTACATATTTAAAACGTTACATCAGTATTAACTTGCCACCGAATTCTCTTACCCTACAAAAATGGTTTAATAAAGGGAATTTAAATACAATTGATCGCTGGGAAGGGGAACAAATCCTGCCTTGTAAAGATGCAGAAGATGCGATGGAATGGGTTTTTCGTTCTGGTGCCGCAGCTGGCTTCTTAGATGTACTCGATAGAGATAGAGAAGAAGAAATATTACATAAAATTAAAGAACAAATAAATCTATTTATTCAACAGGGCAATGAATTTAAATTAAGCCATACATTTGTTGCTGGGGTGGCATCTAAAGGTAGTAGTATATGAAAGGCGGAAGACGAGTAAATGGGCAATGAGAAACTCCATTATATAAACAACTTAAAAGCATTTCTTACTGTTTTAGTTGTCTTATTTCATACGAGTAGTGCCTACGGGGGAGCTGGAGGATGGTATTATATAGAACCGTCAGATGATACCATTTCCACATCTGTCCTTACTCTAATAAACGCTCTATGCCAAAGCTTTTTTATGGGCCTTTTCTTTTTTATCGCAGCATATTTTTCACCTAGGTCTTTTGACGACAAAGGCTTTTTCAATTTTTTGAGAGATAGAGTTCCTAAACTACTTATCCCTGCTTTTGTTTATTTCTTTGTTTTAAACCCCTTGAGTATCAACCTTGTAAAGAAACAAAGTTATCTCTCGTCATTAGGCTTTTATAATTTATGGTTTGTTATGGCGTTATTCTACTTTACTGTAATGTATGCCATTATAAGAAAAACTACGGCAATAAAAATACCACAGATTAGTTTCCCAAGCATAAAGAAAATATTCGTCTTTATTATATTTATGGGTATCTGTAACTTTGTTGTTCGATTACTGTTTCCAACTGATCGACTATACATACATGACTTCACACTTGGATATTTCCCTCAGTACATCGTATTATTTATAATCGGAATCATTACATACAGAAATAATTGGCTGAATCAAATAAACGAAAGAGCTGCTTCCATCTATTTTAGAATTTCAATAGTTTCTTTCTTAACAATGCCTATTGTATTCTTTTTAGATGGGGATCGCATAAATTACTTTTTCGGCGGAGTTACTATGGAATCGCTATATTATTCTTTTTGGGAACCATTTACTTTTGTAGGCATAATTTTAAAACTATTAGTTCTGTTCAAGAAGAAATTAAACTACACGACTCCCCTTCTTAGTAAAATTAGTCGTTCTAGTTATTCTATATATATAATTCAGGGCCCTATTATTGTTGGTTTGCAACTTATGTTTAGTTCATTTGAATTGAATGTTATTTTAAAAACAATATTAGTAACAATATTAACCTTTGTTTTATCACTAGGAATAAGCATGTTATTGCTTCGGATTCCTAGAATAAACAAAATAATATAATTCATATCCTAGATAAGGCACACTTTATACTAAATTTGTATAGGAGGAACGAATGAAATATTTAAAACCGTTTTTCTTCGTAACTGATATTGGGTTTATTATTTATTGGCTAGTTACTATTTTCCACCTTATACCGGAGAGTTGGGCGTTTAAGGATTATGATAATCCAATCATCGTGGCATGGAATTGGTCGTTTTTCCCTCTGGATATATTAATCTCTATTACCGGCCTTACCAGCATATACCTATATAACAAAAAACGTTCTTCTTGGAGTTCCCTTGCTTTAATATCGTTGATTTTAACATTTTGTTCTGGTTTACAAGCCATTGCATTTTGGGCTTATAACAATGATTTTGATATTACTTGGTGGGTATTTAACGGATATTTACTTATCTATCCATTGTTCTTCATTAAAACCGTTGTTGCCCCAAAAGATGATGATAATTTTGTATACTCATCAAGAAGTCGCAAAATATAGCATCTAAAATTCACTTAAAAAAAGGAGGCGCAGCTTAACATTATATAAGGGTATAGGAATAGAGGATAATTGGTCTATTAAAGAGGCTGGTTATCCTCTTTTTATATACATACTATTCTTAAAATATAAGGGTTGATTAATAAGTCTAAAATAAATATTATGAATATTACAAAAACAATATTTGTTTGTGTGTAGGAGGATGTAACCTCGGTCCGAGGTAGGACCTTATAGAATCAAACATACCAATTAACACTATGAGTTAAGCACCTTCTATAACATATCAACAGGAGATGATTGATGAATGGAGATAGAAGTTTTAAAAGTACCAATGGATAACAATAGGATTATCTACATTTTGTTAGATACTAATAGAAAGCCAATTGAAGTGGTAGCAAAGTATATGAAATATCTCTATAACAGTAAAAGAGCACCTAATACTTTAAAGGATTCTGGTGCAAAAATAAAATATAGGAGAATAAAGCACATATATTACTAACGGAATCGTATCTTATGCTGCAAGTCCAAACAATTGATGGATGAATTCTTTCTGATTTTGGACAGACTGGTCCCGTAAATCAAGCTGCTCTTTTTTAATCATATGCATGGCTTCTACTCCAGAAAGAATGGATGTAGCTGTGTCAAAACATTTGAACCCTAGCATAGAACGGATTCGCTTCTTTATAAAGCGATGATCTTGTTCTATTATGTTATTCAAGTACTTTTGTTGTCTAAGTTGCATACCATCAGGTATGCTTTTTTCTTTTTTCAACTGTTCAATTACTATAGGATAAGCCGGGTTCTTATCGACTGTTATAACACGTGGCTTTGAAACATGAAAAGACCGCAAAGCTTTCTTGAAAAAGCGCTTTGCAGCCTTCTAGTCTCTTGTTTTGTTTAAGAAAAAATCAATTGTGTTTCCTTTCGAATCAACAGCACGATACAGATACATCCATTGACCTTTTACTTTGATATATGTTTCATCGACTCTCCAAGAGTCATTTGTTTGTTTGAGGTGACGGCGGATTCGTTTGTCCAATTCAGGACCATACTGATGAACCCAACGCATAATCGTTGTATGAGAAATGGATAAACCCCGTTCTTCTAGCATTTCCACCAAATCACGAAAACTGAGGTTGTACCGTAGGTACCATCTTACCGTTAACAAAATAATATCAGGCTGATAATGCTTCCATTTGAATACATTTTCCTTTTCCATACCAATCACGCACCCTTTTTAAAGTAATAGTAACAGTATGTCCAAGATTTATAGATTCATTGCAATTGTCCTTAAGTTTTTGCACCAGAACCCTTATTAGATTATCAATTATATTTCTTCCGATTCCTGTTTTTTTTACAAGCCATTCTTGCTCTATTCTGTGTTTATTTAAAAACTTGCCAAACGTTATTTTCTTTTTAAATTCCATTAAAATATTCACTCCTTATTCATGTAATTATGTGTCGTATACAAAAAAATGACTCCTACTGATAAACGGGAAAAACCTCGTTTATCAGTAGGAGTCATTAGCTAATGGATTAGCAGTTATGGCGAACTCCATCGCCTATTATGGAAAAGTAAACTTAATTAAGTTATTTTATTCAAATGTTGTTGGCCCAAATCTAATTAGTTTTCATAATATATCTTTTGTTTCCGCTGGAACGGATAGGTTTTAATCTCATCTGTATCTAAATTTTCATGAAATAAATGAATGGCTGTAATTTGTCTACAATTATAGGTATGGTAATAATATGTACCGGACTCCATACACATTGCGCTTGTATAAATGGTATTGTCTAATGTACCTTCTTCCGTTATCACTCCACCTTTTGGAACCTCACAATTTGATAAGATATGAAAAATGGCCGATACGCCCTCTTCTTCGTTATCTATATCTTGAATGTTTTGTTTGCCATATGCTGCTCGCACAAACCTTGATGGTGGGGTGAAATCCCCAGGGAGCCCCATCGAACCTGACCCTTGTCCAAAAGCACTTAATGGTAAATCAGCCCATTGTGTTGGTGCAAACGGCTGCGATTTAAGACCGATATATTGTCTTAAATTTTGTAAATGCCAGTTAAATTCAGGACTATTGGTCATTACCCCTATCGGATTGTAATACATTTTTAGCCCTTCTGTTGTCGGCTCTAGTACAATACATTCTCCCCATTTATCCGCTAAAATCCAATGCAGCGGTGGAGTACCTCCTAAAACAGGTAATGGTACATCCAAAAAAAAAATACTATCAACAGAGTTTTTTAACTCTTCAACAGAATTGAATTGTGTGAGACTCCAAGCCACAAAATCAAATGGAGCTAAATTCGTTTTATTTTTATCTATACTTTCACTATACGTAGCGAATCCGGGGAAATAGAGTGTTGCACAAGTCATACCTGATTCGTTCACTCCGTCCGCCATAATGACTCTTCCTTGATGATTAATCCCCATTCCGACAACAGCTTTTTTCGCCCGGATGGTTTCACCAGTTATATTGTTCCATTGGTAACGTCGAGGAATGATTATTACTTCTTGATTAAAATCTAATGTAAAATCCATCGTTCTCGCAAAAAGGTGCTGATAGTTTTTTGTCTGTAATGTCAAACTAGTACACATAAAGAATCCCCCATTATATAGTTTTAATTACAATTTACAAAATTCTGATAAATATGTAAATTAAAAACCCCTTTATTTACCATGAGAAGGCTCATATTGTATCTTCAAAAGAAAATGTAAAATCTTACAATGAATCAGGAAAACGAATGCTGCTTTTATTATCAATACCTTTAACAGTATTAGTGCAACCAATATGTTCGGTGCAGATGTTGCTGATCAAAATCAAGTAGTAATTATTTAAAGGCACACCATTAGCCCACTTGTCTTCCTCGAATAACCAGCTTTCTTGTTTCGACTTCAGATATATTAGTGTATTTTCCTTAACCTGTGATAATTTATTCTTATTTTTTGTTAATATATATTTTTTAGCATGCTTCTGTAAATTACTATTTACCTAATACTTAAAAGGTTGATTATCATTTATTCTAGCTCTTTCACTTTTAACATCTTTGAGAAATTTTTATTACGAAACCTAATATATTTTGTTATTTATGAAACGGTATTTTCATATACAAAAATACTCCTAATCAAGTCATATCAATGGCTAAGACTATAAACCTCATTTACTTATGATACGGTTCACTGAAACTAACGTTAAACTGTATTACTTCTTCTTCGTACATCTATCTCTTTTTTAATGAATTATCCGAAAGAATTCACCTTCCTCTTACCTCCTAGCTTCGCTTCACCCCAGCCAATACGCTCACACCCATAAACAAATATATCTGCCTTATAAAAAAATTGTCTATACATGAAGCGGATAAGCTTCATGTACAGACAATTTTACATATTAATGCTTTAGGAAGTTATAAAATAAAGAGGTGACTTTTAAATGTATAATGAGTCATTATATTATCCTTATATAAATTATGATCAATACTTCGATCGTCAATTCCCTGGTCTTCAAATTCCTGGTTTTCCAGGTGGATCAGGTTTTCCGAGTGGACCTGGTTTTCCAGGTGGACCTGGTTTTCCGGGTGGACCTGGTTTTCCAGGAGAACAAAGTTCACAAGCCCCAACATCTCCTCCCCCATCATTTATTCCTCAACAATCAACAGCTTCACCATTTGCTGTTGATCCAGGAGCAATTTCATTCTGTTTATTTCGAAACACCTATATATGGCTTACAAATGGTGAACAGTTTTGGTATTATCCGATTTTTGTAGGACCTAGATCTGTTACTGGTTTTAGATGGAATGGTAGGTTTTGGATGATTTTTGGAATTGATACAAGAAGGATTAGTTCATTTACATGTTTTTAAAAATTATAGAGTAATGTTAAAAGTTTAATTATATAAATAAAAGAGGTATTAGAATGAAAAATTTTCAATCAGTTGAGGGTACAATAACTATGATTAACGATTTTGCAACAGGATCAAATGAAGAAATGGGATGTAATAAGTTAATATCCGTAAATAATGGTTATGGAACTCTAATAAATTTTGTAGTGAAACCAAATACTTATTTTATTGACTACGCAACAGTAGTAATAGGAGATAAAGTAAGTGGATTTTACGATGCTAATGCTCCTGTTCCTCTCATTTTCCCACCACAATTTCAAGCAATTGTTATGGCTAAATATAAACCACATCAAAATGTAAAAGTAGACTATTTTAATGAACAGTTGGAGAGTGGTGATGGAAAATTAAAATTAAATATTTCTCCTTCTACTCAAATTTTATTAACAAACGGTCAATTTTTTACAGGGAATCTTGTAAATCGAAATTTAATAGCTATTTATGGTCTTACAACAATGAGTATACCAGCTCAAACTACACCATATAAAATTATTGTTTTGTGTTAAAAGGATCACAGACCGATGCTCATCAAGTTAATAAAAAGAAACACCCCAGTAGTAAAGATGAGATTTCACTTTTAGAAATTGTCTTAGTGTATAAAATTCGGACTTATCTTAACCTCAATGTGAGAACTATTAGATTATTAATGGTTCTCACATTGCTTACATGCATTCAACGAAAGTTTAGTTTCTTCTTCTTCTTCAGACTCAAGCGTATAAACACGCTTTTACAAAGTACTGCTTAAACTATTCTCAAATTCTTTTCCATTTCAACAAAAAGTGTAATACTCCAGAAAATTCCCTTTCATTCGGAGTAAACGTACTTAAAGTTTTAAATCTAGCCTTTTCATATATATGAACGGCTTTTGAGCTTTCACATTCCGGATCAATTAATAAAGCAGTCAGCCGATCACCGAGAAACTTTTAGAATGCTATAAGTGTTAAATATGATAAGCCTGTCCCTTAGAACTTTTATTACCTCTTAAAAAATCAACTATCAATGTAAACCCCTTCGGTTTCATATAATTCATACGGTGTTCCGATGTATCCGGTTCTGGTGCAAAGTTTCTCAAGAGATAAACATTTAGACAGTACATTTACAGCAGATATCACTTTACAATTTTTTTTCGAATTGCCATTACAGCTGCTTGTGTACGATCTGTTACATCTAGTTTTTGAAGAATATTGTGGATATGAGTTTTGACTGTCCCTTCGGAAACATAAAGGATTTTAGCTATTTCATGGTTTTGTTTTCCATAAGCTAATAATTGTAAAACATCAATCTCCCGCTTAGTTAGAGTTTCCGTATATTCAAGTTCTTCGCCAGCTAAATTATAATCATTATTATCGTGTTTTATAAATTGTGTAAAAGCTTGATTTGCTGTCGTGCTATTATAAATCATTGCCCCTCTATTCATAGATCGAATACTATCTAGCATTTCCTCCGTTTCAGTATCTTTTAATATATAACCCACTGCACCAGCTCGAATACCATCTAAGACATATTGTTGTACATCAAATGTTGTTAATAGGACAACCTTTGTATTTGGTAATATACTCATAATGTTTTTAGTAGCCATAATGCCTGATAAGTCAGGCATTTGAATGTCCATAATTACCATATCTGGTGCAGTTTCTAAAGCCACTTTAATTGCTTCCTTACCGTCTTTACATTCCCCAACTATCTCCATGTCATCTTGCATTTCAATAATATAGCACAGGCCTTTTCGAACAAATGGTTCATCATCAGCTAGCACAATACGAATCTTTTCTGTCATACTTCTCCTCCATTTTTCTGAATTGGAATAGTGGCTTCAACTCGAAGTCCTTTTGGTTCATTTAGAAAAAAGGAACAATTACCTCCAACTGATTTACAGCGTTTTATCATACCATTGAGTCCAAAGCCATATTTTAATGGCTTATCCCCTGTATATATACCATTATCATCAATTGTGAGTTTTACTACTCCGTCTATTTCTGTTACGTTTACAATAACAGAATCTGCATTAGAATGTCGTAAGACATTAGTTAAAGACTCTTGTAGAATGCGATACAGAGTTGTACTTTCCTCCATCGTCCACTCTGTTATATTTCCAGCTTGAATGAACTCAATTTGTAATAAAGAATTCGCTTGAACCTGTGAAATCAATCCTTTTAATGAAGTAAGCCCGAGATCTTTTTCATCACTTGTCCATTCCTTAACAGCGACGCGGATTTCTTCCATTCCTTTTCGTGCCACCTTTAAAAGTTCTTCAACATGATCTTGGGCAGCAGCAGGATTTTTCCTTAAGATAATCTTAAGAACCTGTAATTGAATAATAAGTGAAGTCATTTGATGTCCAAGTCCATCATGAATCTCTCTTGCTAATTTTGTTCTTTCTGTAAAAGCTGCATATCGCATAGAAAATACCGTTGTTTCTTGTAGTTCAGCATGTGCTTCGTCCAATTCTTTTAGTTGTTTTTGATTTTTTTGATATGCATCTTTTAGCTTGGATGTACTTCGGATCGAGACATAGAGGCCGATAATAATTAATGTTTCTTGATAAGGAAACGTATTCGCATGTATAAATAGAATAATAACTATCCCCGTTATAGCAGCTAAAATTGTCGTTACTCGTGTCCACTTTGGTTCTGCAGCGGCAAGAAAAACTATGA